>NZ_JCAKNA010000029.1:0-28467 GCF_059515885.1 Acinetobacter sp. FY683
AATCTTTATATTTACCAATCCTATAAACCAGCTTCAAACAACTTAAAATTACACTTAAACTTAAATTTTAGTGAATAATAAACAATCAAAAATATATTATTTTTTTTAGCTTTGTTAGAATACAAAATTAAGTTAATTTCTGTTTTTTTGGGGAAATACACCGTGAAAAAAGCAACAATCCATATTTGCTTATTAAGCTCAACATTACTGTTCACTTTTAGTTCAACATCAACCATGGCACGTGAATATTATAAATGGGTAGATGCTAAAGGTTCTACACACTACACAGCAACGCCGCCTCCTAAAAATGCAAAAAAACAAGGTCGAATAGAAACCTTTGGAACAAAAACTTCTACTGTAGCAACAACACCAACACAAGCCGAACCTGCTGCTCCCGATACAACTCACAACCAAGAACAAGCACCAACAAATACACCATCTGAAGTACCAGCAGCACCAGAAACAGTACAACCTTTAAAATAAATTAATGACTTAACATCAAGTGAATATCTCCACATTCATTTGCATTCTAGCTATTAAGTAAATTTTTCCTAAAGAATCACATAGCCAAAATTCACTTTTAGGTGCATTTTGCGCTATGCTGTGCAACAAACTTTTTTAACCGTTGTTTTTATAGTATACGTTTATGACTACTCACATTGACCCAGAATATCAAGCCAGTGCGATTGAACCTACTGTCCAACAGGACTGGGAAACTCGCAAAGCCTTTAAAGTTGCCGACTCAGTAGAAGGTCCACGTCGTTATATCCTCTCGATGTTCCCTTACCCAAGTGGCAAACTGCACATGGGTCACGTGCGTAATTATACGATTGGTGACGTAATTAGCCGTTTCCACCGTTTAAAAGGTGAAACAGTTCTTCAACCAATGGGTTGGGATGCTTTCGGTTTACCTGCTGAAAACGCAGCAATTGCACACCAAGTTGCCCCTGCAAAATGGACGTTTGAAAACATCGATTACATGCGTAATCAGCTTAAAAAATTAGGTCTTGCAGTGGACTGGGATCGTGAATTTGCGACCTGTACACCTGAATACTATCGCTGGGAACAATGGTTATTTGTTCAGCTTTATAAAAAAGGCTTAATTTACCGTAAACTTTCAACGGTAAACTGGGATCCAGTCGATCAAACTGTTCTTGCAAACGAACAAGTTGAAAATGGTCGTGGCTGGCGCTCAGGTGCATTGGTTGAAAAACGTGATATTCCAATGTACTACTTCCGTATTACAGACTATGCACAAGAATTATTAGACGATTTAGACACGCTTAAAGATGGTTGGCCACAACAAGTTCTAACTATGCAACGCAACTGGATTGGTCGCTCACAAGGGATGGACATTACTTTCCCTTCAGCAAATCCAGAAGTGTATGCAGATGGTTTAACTGTATTTACAACTCGTGCTGATACCTTAATGGGTGTGACGTATGTTGCTGTTGCAGCAGAACATCCAATGGCGCTTAAAGCGGCTGAAACGAATCCTGAATTGGCTGCATTTATTGAAGAATGCCGTATGGGTTCTGTGGCAGAAGCTGACCTTGCGACTGCTGAAAAAAAAGGCATGGCAACAGGTTTATCTGTTAAACATCCATTAACAGGTGAAGAAGTTCCTGTTTGGATCGCAAACTATGTTCTTATGTCTTACGGTTCAGGCGCGGTGATGGCAGTTCCATCACACGATGAGCGTGACTTCGAATTTGCCAACAAATACGGCTTAACCATTAAGCAAGTGATTGATGCTAAAGGCGCAGACGATGCTGACTTTGATGCGACTCAATGGCAAGAATGGTACGGTTCGAAAGAAGGTAAGTTAGTAAATTCAGGCGAATTTGACGGTTTAGATTTACAAGGTGCTTATGATGCATTCCTTGCAAAATTAGAACCAACTGAGCTTGGTAATTCTAAAGTTCAATTCCGTTTACGTGACTGGGGTGTTTCTCGTCAGCGTTATTGGGGTTGTCCAATTCCAATGATTAACTGTCCAACATGTGGTCAAGTGCCAGTACCTGAAGATCAACTTCCTGTTGTACTTCCAACTGACGTGGTTCCAGATGGTTCAGGCAATCCACTGAACAAAATGCCTGAGTTCTATGAAACGAAATGTCCAAGCTGTAACGGCGATGCTCGTCGTGAAACAGATACTTTGGATACCTTTGTAGAATCTTCTTGGTACTATGCACGTTATGCATCTCCAGACTTTACTGGCGGTATGGTGAAACCTGAAGCGGGTCAAACTTGGCTTCCTGTAAACCAATATATTGGTGGTGTTGAGCACGCGATTCTGCATTTGTTATATGCACGCTTCTTCCACAAATTGATGCGTGATGAAGGCGTGGTACAAGGTAACGAGCCTTTCACTAACTTGTTAACACAAGGTATGGTGCTTGCTGATACTTACTACCGTGAAGCAGACTCAGGCAAGAAAACATGGTTCAACCCTGCCGATATCGAACTTGAAAAAGACGAAAAAGGTCGTATCACTTCTGCGAAATACAAAGAAGATGGTCAAGACGTTGTGGTTGGCGGTCAAGAGAAAATGTCGAAATCGAAAAACAACGGTATCGACCCACAATCTATTATTGACCAATACGGCGCAGATACTGCACGCGTATTCATGATGTTTGCTGCACCACCTGACCAATCACTTGAATGGTCGGATGCAGGTGTTGAAGGTGCAAACCGTTTCTTAAAACGTGTTTGGCGTTTAGCAACAGGTTTCCTTGAACAAGGTAACAATGCATTCGCTATTGATAAAGCTGCACTTTCAACTGCTGCACAAGACTTACGTCGTAAAACACATGAAACCATCCAAAAAGTGGGTGATGACATTGAACGTCGTCACGCATTCAACACTGCCATTGCAGCGATGATGGAATTGCTTAATGCAAACAACAAGTTTGAAGCAAAAGATGATAATGACGTTGCCGTTGCACGTGAATCTATCACTACACTTTTAACTTTACTTGCTCCATTTGCACCTCATTTAAGCCAAACATTATTGGCTGAGTTTGGTATCGAGTTAAATACAGCTTTATTCCCTACTGTGGATGAATCTGCATTAACACGTAATACGCAAACGATTGTGGTTCAAGTGAACGGTAAGCTTCGTGGCAAATTAGAAGTATCTGTTGATGCATCTAAAGATGACATTTTGGCTCAAGCAAAAGCTTTACCTGAAGTTCAACAATTCTTGACAGGTCCAACGAAGAAAGAAATTGTTGTTCCAAATAAATTAGTAAACTTGGTGGTTTAATATCCTTATAGCTCCTTCTCTCTCTGGGATAAGGAATATATTCCCCAAGGGGTTGAGGGTTATCTAATAAATAGACCTCTCCCCTTGCGAAACAGTGTTTCTCATCTCCTAAAAGGAGAGGGAATATAAGGATTTCACAATTCCCAAACAAAGCCCGTTGCCAGCCAACGGGCTTTGACTTTACAATCAACAAAACTTAGAAAAACTCTTCCATATATTTGGAATATAAATTAGAGGATAAGGCATGTATTTAGGACAACGTGTTGCAGCAATTGTACTAACTTTGGGTCTAAGTGCAGGCTTAGTCGGTTGTGGCTTTCATTTAAAAGGCACAAGCCCATCAAGTGTCCCTGTTGCTTATTCAAAAATGAATATTGTTTTACCACCAAACTCAGGAAATTTAGAAGAAAAATTATCACTTTACCTGACATCTGCTGGTATAAAACTCAGTCATGCTAGTGATGCATATTCATTACATATACTTGAATACTCTCCTCGCAAACTAGATCTTGCTGGTAAGTTACGTGAAAACATTATTCGTTTAAGCGTAACTTTCCGTATTGATGATGCCCAAGGAAATCCACTCACAGAACCCCGTACAGTGATGGCAACACGTAGTTACCAATATAACGATGAAACAGTGAATACTGGCGATCAAGAATTTGACTACTTATCTGACGTACTTGTAGATGATGTGGCACAACAGATTGCTCGTCAAATTTCATCAAACCGCTTACAAAAACTTGTAGTTCAACCTAAAACTGCTGAATAATTTTTGAGATTTAAGTAATGAAACTTGACTATTTACAAGCACTAAAACGCGTAGATGAAGCTCGAGGTGCTTGGGTACTACATGGTCAGGAACCACTACTTGAACAAAACTTAATAGATGCTTTTAGAGCGAGTTGGCAAAAACAAGATATTGAACGCCAGCGCTACGATATTAGTAGTGTCAGTGATTGGAAAACTGTATTTAATGCATTAAATAGCTTATCTCTTTTTTCCAATCAACTTGCCATAGAAGTTCATGGCAACATTAAACCCGATGCAAGTGGTATTAAAGAACTCAAAAGCTATTTACAACATAATGAGCAAAACCTACTGTTAGTGGTCATGCCCAAACAAGATAGCGGTAGCTTAAAAACAAGTTTTTTTCAGCTTATTGATGCCAATGGTGTGAATGTCGCATTAACTGCAAACTACCCTAAAGATCGCCAACAAATTTTAGCTGTTGAGGCACAAAAACTAGGAATAAAACTTGCAAATGATGCCTGGCAATGGCTTGAACAACATCATGAACATAACTTACTTGCTGCCAAAAATAGCTTAATGCGTGTGCGAGATACTTTTGCAGATGCTGAAGTTATTCAAATTGATCATTTATATGCGTGTTTACAAGATCAATCGAGATACAGCACATTCGATTTAAGTGATGCTCTACTTGCAGGCGACCTTGCTCAATCTATTAAAATTTTTCAATATTTAATTGCTTCAGGTGAGCCAAACAGCCTGATTTTATGGAGTTTAAGCAAAGAAATGCGGTTATTGATGCAACTTTTTGAACAGCCTCATAATGCATTACAATTGGGCATCTGGAAAACTAAAGTCAGTGCTTATCAGCAGGCTTTACGTCGTTTAAACCCACAAGATTTCTTAACTTGGCCATCACTTTTATTAAGAATTGATTCTTCAATTAAAGGTTTGGGGCATGAAAACCCTGAACATCTTATTCAGCAAGCCATTGCAAGCTTATGTGGTAAAAAACTATTTCTATCTTAAGTTATGAAATTTATTAAATATAAATAAGAATCAGTTCTGTTTACTAAATAAAGTTCACTATTTATCCTTAATTCGCTCTTATAATTAAAAATAATTTTCTGTAACTTCATTTTATGACCATGCCAAAAATAAAACCGACTAAAGTCATTATTGTTGCTGTTTGTTTCCTTGCACTAGCCTTTAGTGCTTGGTATTTCTTAAAGCCTAAACAAGAAACACCACAATTTATTACTGCTGATGTTTCACGTGGTGATATTGAAGATTCTGTACTCGCCACTGGCGTATTAGAAGCAACAAAAATGGTAAGTGTTGGGGCTCAGGTTTCAGGTCAAGTTAAGAAAATGTACGTTAAACTTGGAGATCAAGTTAAACAAGGGCAACTTATTGCACAAATTGACTCTGTACGCCAAGAAAACGATTTAAAAACTGCAGAAGCGAATATTAAAAATCAACAAGCACAACTTGCAGTAAAACAGGCAAATTTAGCAAAAGTTGAATCAGAGTATAATCGTCAAAAAGCAATGTATGCTCAAGATGCAACCTCTCGCGCAGAGCTTGAAAGTGCTTTAGCAAGCTATAAAACTGCACAAGCAGACATTACGGCAATTAGTGCTCAAATTGAACAATCACGTTTAACTCTGGCTACAGCTAAGGAAGATTTAGGTTATACGCAAATTATTGCGCCTATGGATGGCACCATTGTTGCGATTGTGACGGAAGAAGGTCAAACCGTGAATGCCAACCAAAGTGCACCTACTATTGTGAAACTTGCAAAGCTCGACACCATGACCATTAAAGCTGAAATTTCTGAAGCAGATGTGATGAAAGTTGAAGAAGGTCAAGCGGTTTATTTCACCACTTTAGGGAATAGCGATAAGAAAATTTACGCAAAACTACGTCAAGTGGAACCTGCTCCAAAATCAATTAACTCTGATAGCAACACTTCATCGTCATCTACAAGTTCGGCTGTTTATTACAATGCGCTCTTTGATGTACCCAATGAAGATGGCAAATTACGTATTGATATGACCGCTCAGGTATATATCATTTTAGCTGATGCAAAAAATGCGCTCACTATTCCTGCCGCAGCCATTCAAGCATCAAACCGCCCACAACGTAAAGTTTCAGGTAGTCAAAGCACTACAAATACTGAAAAGCCTACAAATAAAGAAAATGCAGATCGACCAAAACGCTTAGAACTTACTGAGGCAGAAAAACAATTAGTTCAAAATGGTAAAGCATCTATTGCGATGGTACGTGTTGTACAAGCCGATGGGACTGCAAAACCACAACCTGTTTTGATTGGTTTAAACAACCGAGTGACTGCGCAAGTTTTACGAGGTTTGAAGCTCGGTGAAAAAGTTGTTATTGCCGATGGTTCTGATACATCGAATAACGCTGCTAAACGTAGCGGTGGTCCTGGAATGAGAATGTAATGATGAGTCAAAATTTAAAGCCTCTACTTGAGGTCAAAAATCTGACTCGTGAATTCCCTGCTGGTGAAACAACAGTTCAGATTCTTAAAGGGGTAAATTTAGAAATTTACCCTGGAGAATTGGTTGCCATTGTAGGTCAGTCTGGTTCTGGTAAATCTACACTCATGAATATTTTAGGGTGTTTAGATCAACCAACCGAAGGCAGCTATAAAGTTGGCGGACGAGAAACTCGCGAACTAGAACCCGATGAACTTGCTCAATTACGTCGTGAATATTTTGGTTTTATTTTCCAGCGCTATCATTTGCTGGGGGATTTAAATGCAGCAGGCAATGTCGAAGTTCCATCTATTTATGCAGGTGCTGATGCAACTGAACGTCAAGCACGTGCCAAACAACTATTATCAGATTTAGGTCTAGCTGATAAAACTCAAAATAGACCAAGTCAACTTTCAGGTGGCCAGCAACAACGTGTATCAATTGCTCGTGCCTTAATGAATGGTGGAGATGTTATTCTTGCCGATGAACCAACAGGTGCTCTAGATAAGAATAGCGGTATTGAAGTGATGCGTATTTTGCGTGAACTTAATGCCAAAGGTCATACCATCATATTGGTAACCCACGATCATAACGTGGCTAAAAATGCCACACGTATTATTGAAATTAGTGACGGAAATATTATTTCCGATCAACCTAATACGCCTGAAATTTCAGAAGATGAAGTTCTAGAAAAACAAACGTTAATTCGTACACCTCAAAAGAAAACACCCTCTTGGCGCTCTATTGCAGACCGTTTAGGTGAAGCATTCCGAATGGCTCTGTTAGCCATGAATGCACACCGTATGCGAACATTTCTTACCATGCTCGGAATTATTATTGGTATTGCTTCTGTAGTATCTGTAGTTGCCTTAGGAAATGGTTCACAAAAGCAAATTTTAGAAAATATTAGTAGCTTAGGTACAAACACCATCACCGTTTATCAAGGTCGAGGTTTTGGTGATAATTCACGTACCTCCCAAGTAAAAACCCTTATTCCTGCCGATGGTGATGCACTCGCAAATCAACCTTATGTAGATGGCGTAAGTCCATCCGTAAATTCAAGTGTAACTGCCCGCTTCAAAGATATCGAAGCAGCAGCGACCGTAAATGGAGTTAGTGCAGACTATTTCTACGTAAAAGGTTTGACGTTTAAATCTGGTCAAGCATTCGATAAGAGTAGCGTTACAGAACAAGCTCAAGATGTCGTGATTGATACCAATACAGAAAAAACATTCTTTAGTGATGGCACAAATCCTCTTGGACAAGTTCTCTTGTTAGGTAGCGTACCGAGTCGTATTATTGGCGTGGTCGATGCTCAACAAGGCATGATGGGTAATTCTGACAGTCTCAATGTATATTTACCCTATTCAACTGTCATGAGTCGTATGCTCGGACAATCTAACGTGCGTAGTATTATTGTGCGTATTAAAGATGAATACCCAAGCTCAGCTGCTGAAAATGCCATTTTAAGCCTACTTGAACAACGTCACGGCGCTCAAGATGTCTTTACCCAAAACTCCGACAGTATTCGTGAAACTATTCAGCAAACCACACAAACCATGACTTTACTGGTGTCAGCAATTGCTGTGATTTCACTTGTTGTAGGGGGAATTGGTGTAATGAATATCATGCTTGTTTCAGTTACAGAACGAACTCAAGAAATTGGGGTACGTATGGCTGTTGGTGCACGTCAAAGTGACATTTTACAACAGTTCCTTATTGAAGCAGTTTTGGTCTGTATTTTGGGTGGTATTTTAGGTGTGCTTTTATCTTTAGGGATCGGTCAGCTTATTACGCATTTTGCTGGTGGAAGCTTCCAAATGGCATATTCAACAACATCAATTGTTGCAGCCTTTGTATGTTCAAGCTTAATTGGTATTGTGTTTGGTTTTATTCCTGCACGAAATGCTGCGCAATTAAACCCTGTCGATGCACTCTCTAGAGAATAAGGAAACAATCATGCAAACACATTTAACAAAGCTTGCAAGTGCTTTGGTTCTGAGTAGTTCATTGGTAGGCTGTACGGCTTTAGTAAAATCACCATATCAACAACCTTCTGTTTCAACACCTGCTCATTTTCAAAATGCAAAAGATTCAAGCAAACAAATTCATGCAGATGTTTATGCAGACCAATGGTGGACATTGTTTGGTGATGCTCAGTTAAATCAACTAGTAGATAAAGTACTTAACGCAAATAGTGATTTAGCTGTTGCAGGTTTAAATCTACAAAAAGCTTACTTACAAGCAGGTTTAGCTAAAGATAAACAAGGTATTCGTGTTAGTTCTAGTGCATCGACAGGACACAATTTTGATCTAAAATCGGGTACCGATTCTGCCAAAGCATTGTCTTTAAGTGCTGGCGTAAGTTATGAGTTGGATTTATTTGGAAAACTTGCCAATCAAACCGAAGCATCTCGTTGGGAAGCTTTAGCATCTGAACAAGACTTACAAGCGACAGCTCAAAGCTTAATTGCGACAACAGCAGAACTATATTGGCAATTGGGCTACTTAAATGAGCGCTTTTCTGTTGCAAGCCAAAATTTAGAAAGTACGCAAAGAACCTATGAATTAGTTCAAACACAATATCGTGCAGGTGCTGTTTCTGGTTTAGATTTAACAACTGCAGAACAAGCGGTTCAAAGTCAAAAAGCAAGCCTAAGCCAAATTGAACAGCAAAAAGTAGAAACGCGCACCGCTTTGGCTGTACTTTTAAATATACCTGTTCAGCAATTAAATATTAATGAACCTAAGAAATTACCGCAGTCGAACTTACCACAAATTTCTGCAGGTTTACCCGCTGAGCTGTTATCACGTCGTCCTGATTTAAAAGCAACTGAACTTCGTTTACGTAAAGCTTTAGCAAATAAAGATGCAACAAAAGCCAGCTATTATCCTTCAATTAGCTTAACGGGTAATTTAGGGAGTTCTAGTACATCTTTAACGCAACTTCTACAAAACCCAACTTTGGCACTTGGCGCAAACTTGAGTCTGCCATTTTTACAATATAACGATATGAAAAAGGACTTAGCGATTAGCAATATTGATTATGAAGCAAGTATCACTCAATATCGCCAAACCATGTATAAGGCATTTGCAGATGTTGAAAATGCGTTATCTGCACGTAATGAATTAGATAAGCAAGTTAGCTTACAAGAGCGTAATGCTCAGCTGGCTGAAAAAGCAGAATATCTAACTCAAGTTCGTTATAAAAATGGGGCTATTGCATTGAAAAATTTAATTGATGCTCAGAAAACCACACGTGAGGCACGTTTATCTTTGGTGCAAACCAAACAAAACCAATACAACGCTTATGTGACTTTAATGCAAGCTTTAGGTGGTAGCCCAATTAAGCAATTACCATAAATTTAAAGTAATAAAAAACGGTGCATAAGCACCGTTTTTTATAGCTGAAGAATAAAAAATTATTCTGCATCCATAATAGATGCGCTCATACCTACAGTGTTGTAGCCAGCATCTACATAAAGGATTTCACCTGTAATACCATTTGCCCAAGGTGAACATAAGAACAATGCTGCATTACCAACATCTTCAATAGTGACGTTACGTTTAAGCGGTGCAACTTTCTCGTTAATATCTAACATTTTACGGAAAGATTTAATACCAGAAGCAGCAAGTGTACGGATAGGACCTGCTGAAATTGCATTTACACGAATACCTTCAGCACCTAAGCTTGAAGCCAAATAACGTACGCCAGCTTCTAAAGATGCTTTTGCCATACCCATAACATTATAGTTAGGCATAACACGCTCAGAACCTTGATAAGTGAGCGTTAACAAGCAACCTTGACGAGCCGCTAATAAAGGCTTCGCAGCACGTGCCATCGCAATAAAGCTATATGCACTAATATCATGAGCAACTTTAAAACCATCACGGTCAGTTACGTCGGTGAAATCACCATCTAAAGTATGAGCTGGTGCAAAGCCAATTGAATGCACAAGGCCATCTAAACCATCCCAATGTTTTGCAAGCTCTGCAAAAGCATTGTCAATTTCAGCATCAACACCTACATCACAAGGAAATACCAAAGTTGAACCGAATTGTGCAGCAAAATCATCTACACGTTTTTTTAGTTTTTCATTTGGATAAGTAAATGCTAACTCTGCGCCTTCACGATGAAGCGCTTCAGCAATACCAAATGCAATTGATAATTTGCTTGCAATACCTGCAATAAGGAAGCGTTTACCTGCTAATAATCCTTGTGCCATGAGATTCTCACTTAATATAATCTGTTCACATAATGCCTAAAATTTTTAAATTACTAAATTGCATAATGCATCTTTTTTCAATTCTATAAATTTTAAATACAAAAAACGCCCCTTATAAGGAGCGTTTTGTTTTTATAGTCAAATTAATCATCACTATTGAGCATGCCTAACAAACGTAAGAATGAGTAGTACATCCAAACCAATGTTGCCAATAATGCAATTGCAGACAACCATTCCATTACTTTTGGTGCACCTTGTGCCGCACCATTTTCAATTAAGTCAAAATCTAGAATTAAATTCAAAGATGCAATTACTGCAACAAATGCAGCAAAACCAATACCTAATGGGCTTGTTTCAAATAAGAATGGAATACTTGAACCAAAAGCCATACGCATAACAAATTGCACAACAAACACAATGGCAATCGCAATAGATGCAGACATCACCACAGATTTAAATTTTTCAGTCGCGCGAACAATTCTGTATTTATATAGCCCAAACATCACCAAAGTAGTCACAAATGTTGCCAATAGTGCTTGTAAAGGTACACCTGGATATTTCAATTGAAAAACAACAGAAATACCACCTAAGAAAGCACCTTCAAATAAAGCATAAGGAATAGCTAAAGTACGTGCAGTATTGGGTTTAAATGTTGCAATTAAAGCCAAAATTAAACCACCAATTGCACCAACCATTGCCCCTGTATATGCAAGTGACAAATTAGCTGTCATAAAAACATAAAAGAAAAATGACACACCTACAACTGCCGAAACTACAGTAAGAAGTGTTGCCTTTTGAATTGTGCCTTGAATGGTCATCGGCTGAGAATAATCGTGTTGGATTTCAACACGAGATAAAATAGGGTTATTACTTTGCATAGTAAAACTCGTTGTTATAATTCATCATTCAATTTTATACGTTATCACCTTCATCAGAATGAATAACGTAAACAATTTTTGTAACTCGCTTAAATCATACTCAATTTTTAACCATCAGCCAATAAAAAAGAGGCTTAAGCCCCTTTTTCACAACAATGATGAATTATTAGTCTTTATTCATAATAAAGAAATATTCACGGTAATATTTAAGTTCTGCAATAGAGTCACGAATATCATCCATTGCTAAGTGTGATGCATTCTTTTTCAACCCACCCATAATTTCTGGGCGCCAGCGCTTTGCTAACTCTTTTACAGAAGATACATCTAAATTTCGGTAATGGAAAAATTGTTCTAATTCAGGCATTAAACGATGCATGAATCGACGATCTTGGCAAATTGAGTTACCACACATTGGCGATGTTTTAGGATTTACCCATTTTTTCAAAAACTCTAAAGTTTGCTGTTCAGCATCTTGAGCCGTTAACTTACTACGGCGTACACGTTCAATTAAACCAGACTGACCATGTTGGCGTGTATTCCATTCATCCATTGCATTTAACAGAATTGGCGACTGGTGAATTGCTAGAACAGGACCTTCTGCCAAAATATTTAAATTATCATCTGTTACAATAGTCGCAATTTCAATAATTTGGTCGTTATCTGTATCTAGACCTGTCATTTCAAGGTCGATCCAAATTAATCGGCTATCAGGTGTGCTGCTCATAAATGTGCAATCTTATTAGGCTTAAAAACAACATAGTAGCAAATTTCTCGAATGATAGCTGTAATTGTCCCCCTTCTTCGTGGTATTTTGCCATCTTAGATTCATGGTTTTTTAGGATATGAATGGCTTTAATTCGTAAACGACGCTTAACCGAGCAACAACAACGTCGTATTGAGAAACAACATAAAACACGTCAAGAAGATTTAGATACTTCAAATGATTTAGAAGGTCTTGTTGTTCAACATTATGGTCGACAGCTTGAAGTCCAAACGCTCTCGACCCCTGACGTACATCCTGAAAAACCAACAGTGAAAGATGGCGAACCTGAACCATTTTGGAAACCTATTGAATTAGGTAGTATCTGGCGCTGTCATACACGTACCAACTTAGAATTATTGGTTACAGGTGACCGTGTGAAATGGCAAGCCGATCCGATTACAGGTTTGGGTATTATTACGGCTATCCATCCTCGCCAATCGTTGCTAACACGTCCAGATCGCTACCATAAAGTGAAGCCAGTTGCGGCAAATATTAGTTTAATTGTTATTGTATTTGCACCACTTCCCGAACCTGCGCCAGGTTTAATCGACCGTTATTTAGTGGCCTGTGCAGATGCAAAAATTCCTGCATTATTGGTACTCAATAAAACCGATTTACTTAAAGAAAATGATCCTATTCTAGACTTGGTGAAAGAATATCAAGATTTAGGCTATGAAGTCATGCTTACACAATCTATGGATAATGTGTCTAAGCTTGCCGAACGCTTAGCAGGTGAAACAGTTGCTTTTGTAGGTCAATCGGGTGTTGGTAAAAGTTCGATTATTAACACGATTGTTCCCGATGCAACGCAAAAAACCAATATCATTTCTGAAAACTCAGCTTTAGGTCAACATACAACAACATCTACCCGCCTCATTGGCTTTGGTGATGGTGCTGCGCTCATTGACTCACCAGGAATTCGTGAATTTGGTTTATGGCATTTAGATTCAGATAAAGTTCAAGAAGGCTTTCCTGAAATTGATAAACTTTTAGGTTATTGCCAATTTAGAAACTGTACACATAAGCATGAAAAACAATGTGCGCTTCGTTTAGCTGCACAAAATGGTGAAATTTTACCTCGTCGTTTAGACAGTTTTTTACGTCTAATTGATGAAATTGCTGAAGCTCAGCAAAAAAATTAACTTTTATTCAACGATAGCCCTTGAAGATGCGATTTTGATCGCCATATTTATAGGCTATACTCTTCGGCAATATTAAATTGTAATTAGGTGATTTGTGGAACGTTGGTTCGAGTTTATGGGGAATCATCCCTTCTTATTTGGAACACTTGCTGTACTTGTAGTGTTGTTCTTCATTTTGGAAGGTCAACGTAATGGTCGTAAGATCTCTCCGCAATCGTTAGGTATTTTAGTGAAAGCTAAAAATGCGATGTTGGTAGATTTACGTGACGCTAAAGATTTCCGTGAAGGTCATATCAGCGGTAGCCGCAATATTCCTTACAGCAAAATTACCAGTCATGTTGAAGAGCTAAAAACAGCAGAACGCCCTATCGTGTTTATCTGTAATTTAGGTCAAGTAGCAGGTACTGCACTACAACAAGTAGGTCATGCAGATGCTTACCGCTTAGATGGTGGAATTAGCAATTGGAAAGCTCAAGGCTTACCATTGATTAAAGCAAAATAATTTACGACTCAGGAGAGAAATAGCATGGCTAAAGTGACTATTTATTCAACAAACTCATGTCCTTATTGCGTTCGTGCAAAACAACTTCTTGAGCGTAAAGGTATCGAATACAACGAAATTAATTTATCGCAAGAACCTGCTGAAGCACGTATTGAGTTGATGCAACGTACGAATCACCGTACTGTTCCACAAATTTTTATTGAAGATGAATTTATTGGTGGTTTTGACCAACTTTACGCACTAGACCGTGAAGCTAAATTAGACCATTTAATCGCGTAATTTTATAACTAACTTTGAAATATCAAGGATCCAATAATGAGTGAACAAGAAACTCAACCACAATTAGCATTAGAACGTATTTACACTAAAGATATTTCTTTTGAAGTACCAGGCGCTCAAGTTTTTACGAAAGCGTGGGAACCTGAATTAAGCATCAACCTTTCATCTTCTGCTGAAAAAATTGATGACACACATTTTGAAGTTGGTTTGAAAGTCATTGTACAAGCAACAAATGCTGGTGAAACTGCTTTTATTGTTGACGTAACTCAATCTGGTATTTTCTTAGTTGATGCCGTTGAAGAAGAACGTCTTCCATATATTCTTGGTGCATACTGCCCAAATATTTTGTTCCCATTCTTACGCGAAGCTGTAAATGACATGGTTACAAAAGGTAGTTTCCCTCAATTACTTCTTACTCCAATCAACTTCGATGCAGAGTTTGAAGAAAATATGAAACGTGCTCAAGCTGCTGCTGCCGAAGGCAAAGCATAAGCTTAAAGCTAAAAAAAAGACCGCTATATGCGGTCTTTTTTATTTCTAAATAATTTTAAAATTAAAATCTCAGATTAAAAATCTTCTTCAGGTTCATGATTCAATGCATCGTGAATTGCATCAACCAATTGCTGTGAAATTTCCTGTTTAGATGCTTTTTCTAAATCACGCTTTTGCATTTGATAATGTTCTGCAAAAAACACCGTCATCGCATTTTGATCCGAAGCAAAACCAATATCTGCACGAGAAACATCATTGCATGCAATCATATCGAGTTTTTTAGCAACTAATTTTCCAGCCGCATATTCTTCAACATTTCGTGTTTCTGCTGCAAACCCAACCATAAATGGACGCTTAGCTTGCTGAGCAATAGTTGCAACAATATCAGGGTTTTTTACCAATGAAACATTCAGTTCATCACCTGATTTTTTAATTTTATGTTCTGCAACTTCTGCTACGCGATAATCTGCAACGGCTGCTGTTGCAATAAAAATATCACAACCTTCTTCGAGCATTTGCATACTAGTATCTAACATTTGTACCGCAGACTGCACATTAATACGGCGCACACCATTTGGTGTATCTAAACTGACAGGTCCAGCAATAAGCGTGACTTTCGCACCTGCTGCATAACATGCTGCAGCCAAAGAAAAACCCATTTTCCCTGTACTATGGTTTGAAATATAGCGAACAGGATCTATAGACTCTCGAGTTGGTCCTGCGGTAATCACAACATGTTTACCTGCCAACTGACCAAACTTTTCCGCAATTGTACGCTGAGCTTTATGGAAATATTGAATTACTTGATACGCAAGATCTTCTGGTTCAGGCATTCGTCCCAAACCCACATCACCGCAAGCTTGAGCACCAGCATCAGGCATAATCACGTGTACACCATCTTCTACCAATGTATTTAAGTTTCTTTGTGTCGCTTTTGCTGCCCACATTTGTTGATTCATAGCAGGAGCAACCCAAACAGGCGCTTTAGTTGCTAAATACAATGTAGAAAGTAAGTCATCTGCCAAACCTGCAGCAAATTTTGCCAAAGTGTCACAAGATGCTGGGGCAACAAGAATAAGATCTGCCCAACGCGCTAATTCAATATGCCCCATTCCCGCTTCGGCTTCAGGATTTAACAATTCAGTGTGAACAGAATTTCCTGACAGCGCTTGGAATGTTAAAGGCGTAATGAAAGCTTGTGCACCTTTAGTCATCACAACACGAATGTTAAAACCCGCATCTTTTAAACGACGAACTAAAATAGCGCTTTTATACGCAGCAATACCGCCCGTTACAGCGACAATAATATTTTTATTTGGAATTACACTGAGGTCAAAACTCACGAACAGTTTACCTTTCCTGTTGCAGTGGCGCTCACAATATCATTAAATATTATCTTCCCCAAGTATATGACTTGGAAAAATTTCTTAAATTTATAATAAATAAGTCTTAAAACAATGAATTTTTCTATTAAAAATTGGCCTGAACAAGAACGACCACGTGAGCGTCTAATCCAACAAGGTGCTGCAAGCTTATCTGATGCGGAGTTACTTGCCATCTTTTTACGTTCAGGTTCACAGCAACATTCTGCCGTTGAATTAGCGAGAATATTAATTCAACATTTTGGAGATATCACCTCTTTATTAGATGCATCCTTAGATGATGTTAAGTGCTTCCATGGCATAGGAAATACAAAGTATGCACAATTAATGGCAGTTAAAGAATTAGGACGTCGTTATATTTCTCAACACTTAAAGCAAGAAAAATTGGAACTCAGTAATTCGAAATTATTACTCGATTTTCTAAAGTTTGAACTTTTAGGTGAGGTACAAGAAGTCTTTGCCGTTTTATGCCTAGATGCCAATTTACGTAAAATCGCCTTTAAAAAATTATTTTATGGCTCGGTTAATTCTTGTGAAATATCAATTAATCAATTACTGCGTTTTGCTATTAGCCATAACACAACATCTATTGTCATAGCGCATAATCATCCTTTTGGTTTAGCACAACCCTCTATAGCCGATTTAATACTGACACAAAAAATTAAGAAAGCTTGTGAAATGGTCGAAATACAGCTAATTGACCATTGCATTATTTCCCCTCATGGTACATTTTCTTTTGCTGAACAAAATCTTCTAACATCAGGTTAAGCTTTGTTAATCGTATTGACAAATCATGCCTAAGCCATGAAGATCAACCCCAAATAGTGATGATTCTAATAAATGATTATTCGAGAACAGGCTAACGTATTTAAACTTCTATTTTCATGGAAAGGTACTATTCTGCCTAAGGTATTGCCTCCTTTAGGTGTTGTTGTTTTACTTTCTACGATCGTGGGTGGTTTATCTTATATCGGTTTCTTTAATTTTCCAGAATTACCACTTGTAGGTTTTACGCTCATTGGTGTTGTTCTCTCTATTTTTTTAGGTTTTAAAAACTCTGCTTGTTATGACCGTTGGTGGGAAGCTCGTAAACTTTGGGGCTTACTCATTGCCAATGCGCGCCATTTTGACCGTGATTGCCGTATGCTTAGCCAAGGTCGTCGTGAGCGTGTAATTCAACATGTTATTGTCTTTGCAAATGTCCTTCGAGATCGACTTCGTCATCAAACAGCAAATCCAACTGAACTAGTAGAAACCAGTGGGATGAGCCAACAAGCACTGACGCAGCTATATCAGCAAGTCAATGCACCGCAATACACCTTAAGCCTTATTCAATGGGAATTGATGCAAGCTCAAAAAGACGGTGAAATTTCCGATATTATTTACACACAAATGAATAACCATGTAACAGAATTAAGTTTAGTTCAAACAGGTTGTGATCGTATTGCAACGACACCATTGCCTTTTGCCTATTCTGTTTTGCTTAATCGAACCGTTTATTTCTTCTGTTTTATGCTGCCGTTTAGCTTGGGTTCTACATTAGGTTTAGCCACACCACTTTTAGTGGGTATTTTGGCATATACATTTTTAGGACTAGATGCGCTCAGTTCTGAAATTGAAGAACCATTTGGTACGCAAAGTAATGACTTACCGTTAGATGCGATGGTGCGAACAATTGAAATTGAACTTTTGGGAACTTTAGGAAAACCGACTCCTCCACCTATTCAAGCGCAAGATCATAATTTACTGTAATCTTTTAATTTACCCCTAAGCTAAAGCAATATTTCTCCCTCCCTTATAAAGAGAGGAAGTGCCTGCTCTGCGCTATATGTAGCTCAGGGAGAACGCTTAAATAATGGAAATTAAATAAAACTTTCCCAAATTCCAATTTGTCCTTCTTTTAAGCGTGGAATATTACCAAGTTTAATCCATGGCATATTATCACCATGAAAATCACTTCCAACCGAAACTTTCAAATTATATTCGGCAATCATGCGATCTACCATTTGACGAGTAGATGCAGGTTCTATTGCTGGTGGTAGCTCAACAGCATCTCCACCAAATTTGGCAAATATTTCGATTAAATAACGAATATTAGTTGCAGATAAATCGTAACGCGTAGGATGGGCAAGTACAGCAAAACCACCACTTTGATGAATCACATTGATGGTTTCTTCTAAGCCTAAACCATCAAATTTTACGTAGGCTTTTTTACCCTCTTTAATGTATTTATCGAAAGCTTGTTGCGGACGGCTTACATAACCTTTTTCAACTAATGTTTTTGCGATGTGAGTTCGTGTAACACGATCAGGAATATTATCGACCTTAGCAACAACATCTAAATAAATATCTTCCCCAATTAAAGGAATGAGTAAATCACAAATCTTTTTAGCACGTTCGGCACGAATTATTTTTTGTTGTTCGAGTAATGCATGCAAAGGTGCAGGGTTTTGCATATTTAGCGCAACCACATGAACACCATAGCTTTTTTTTGTTGCAGGTCGTGACCATTGGCTTGAAATTTCTACCCCTGAAATAATTTTAAGCGCATTACCTTCTATAGCTTGCTCAGCAAGGCTTAAGCCATCCATAGTGTCATGGTCAGTTAACGCTAAAGTATGAATCCCTTTTTCTATTGCTGCATGCACAAGTTGCTCTGGAGACAAAGTTCCATCAGAAATATTACTATGTGTATGTAAATCTATGCCTTCCATCACTTATACTATGTCAATTATTTAATCAGATTCAGATACTCTAACATGAAAGCACTTTTAGACTTTGTGCCACTCATTATTTTCTTTTATTTATATAAAACGGTAGACCCGAAAAATACTGAGCATCCACTCTTACAATTTATTGGTTCAGCTGGTGGTGTAGATAATAATAATATTCTTGTTGCAACAACAGGTTTAATGTTTTCAATGCTCGTTGTATATGGCGCAATGTTTTTTATTCAGAAATTCCGTTTAGACAAACAGCAATGGATTGTCTTATTTATGACGGTTATTTTTGGTGGCATTACACTTATGCTTTCAGATGATTTTTACATCAAACTTAAAGCAGCATTACTCAATTTAGTTTTCTCTGGTGCTTTTTTACTTTCACCATTTTTTATGAAAGACAAGAAGCCTCTTATTCAGCGTTTATTTGGTCCTATTTTTAATTTAACAGAAAAAGGTTGGAAAAATTTAAACTACGCATGGGCTGCAATGTTTGCTGTGATGTCATTTTTGCATGTGTTTTTTGCTTTTATTTTCGCAAATGGAAAATATTGGGGTGAATTCACTGCATTTGGTGACATGATTGTGATGTTTTCCTTTATTATTATTCAGTTTATTGTATTACGAAAATACTTTAAGTCTTCTGAATAACAATTTTGCTAGAAGAATCGGATTAAATCATGCCATTATTCGTCGTAAGCTGTACAGATAATGAAGGTACAGTAGAAAAACGCTTAGCCACTCGCCCTCAACATTTAGAGCGATTACAAAAATTAGATGATGAAGGTCGTTTAATTGTTGCTGGGGCTATGCCTAAAGATCCAAGTAATCCTCAAGCGGGCTTTTACGGTAGTACTATTATTGTCGATTTTGACAGCCGTGAAGCTCTTGATGCATGGTTGGCTGAAGAACCATTTTTAAAAGAAGGTGTTTATAGTCATATTGACGTTAAACCCTTCAATAAAGCATTTCCTAAAGGGTAAGGTATATGCGTATCGTTGTTTCTAGTGCATTAAGTTTCTTTTTCCTTTGTTCAACTGCTTGGGCAGTTGAACCACCTACCCAAACTGCTCCTGCTCCAACGCCTGCAGTTACGGTGGCACAGAATCCTTTACAACCGATTCCTGCGAATAAACCAACGACTACGCGTAATCCTATTATAGGAAATACTCCGCAAGATATTGAGAACAAAAAGCTTACTGCCGAGCAAATTGCAAAAAATAAAGTGTTACATGAAGCGAAAGTCAAAGCATTAGTGAATGACCAAGCAACACGTTTACAGCAGTTAGAAAAAGCAAACTTAGATGCTTTAACCCAAAACCAAGAATTACAGTTAAAAAATGATAATTTAGGTGTTCAGGTTCAAGTACTTCAAAGCGAACGTAGTGCCCAAATGTTTTTATATGGCGCAACAACACTAGCTGTTGGCGTACTATTGGGCTTCTTAATTGCAAGTTATGTATATGCGAAGCGTCGTCGTCAGTGGTAAGCTAACTTTTTATTTTCAATGAAAGGTTGTGTGAGTTTTGTCTAACGCAATTCAAACTGCTGATCTCGATTGGCAACTTGTAGATGGCATTGATATTCCTGTCTCTAAACAATTTGGCGATGTTTATTTCTCAAAAGATAATGGTCTTTTAGAAACTCGCCATGTGTTCTTAAACGGCAATGATTTGCCAGAGCGTTTAGCGCAATTACAAGATTTTGAATATTTTAGCGTAGGTGAAACAGGCTTTGGTACTGGGCTAAATATTTTAGCTTTATGGCAACTTTGGCAACAAGTTCGTCCAAATAATAATAGCCATCTTCATGCAATTTCAGTCGAAAAATTTCCACTTACAAAAGATGATTTAATTCGTGCCTTAAATGTATGGCCTGAGTTAAGCCATCTTGCAAAATCACTGATTGAGCAATACCCACTTCCAATTGCAGGCTGTCACCGTTTGTCATTTCCTAAAGAACGCTTTTCTTTAGATTTATGGCTAGGTGATGCACATGATGTTTTCCCTGCTATGGAAAAAACTCATCATGTGAATGCTTGGTTTTTAGATGGTTTCGCACCGTCGTGTAATCCAGATCTGTGGGAAGAAAATGTTTTAAATAACATTGTTCGCCTTTCAACAATTGGCACAACTCTTTCTTCATTTAGTGTTGCAGGCGTTTTGAAACGTGGTTTAAAACAACATGGTATTTCAATTTCTCGCCCACGCGGTTTCCGTCATAAACGTGAAATGCTAAAAGCAATTTGGGCAGCACCTGAATCACTCGAAAATGTATGTGTTTCAGAACAAAAGTTCGAAAACTTAGAATTAAATCAAAAAAAAATTGAATCTAAGTTAAAGACACCATTTCAACAACGTCAAATCGCCATAATTGGCGCAGGAATAGCAGGTTTAAGCACAGCATGGGGATTTGCTCAGCGCGGACATAAAGTTGCTATTTACGACAAATCAGCGCCTTTAGCTGGCGGTTCAGGCAATCCTCTTGCCCTACTCAACCCAAAGCTATGCCCAATTGAACAAAGCTCGGAACATTTAATGACTTTGGCTTGGCAACATGCCATTCGCCACTACAAGCAATTTACAGCTTTTCGTCCTATTCAAGTCAATCAATTGGCGCTTAAAAATGCTGAAGATTTATTCGCATTATCTAATGAATATCCATCTAATATTTTAAAAGCACAATCTGCAACGGATCATCCACTTAAAACTACGTTTCCAAGTTTAAACTTATTGGAAGCAGGTGCCGTTTCACCGCATCAACTACGTGACGCGATATTGCAACACCCACTTATTGAATTTCAACAAGCGCAAATCAGCCAAATCAAACCCTCTGAAAATTTCGTTACGTTATTTGAAGAAGATAAAACCCTCATCCAGGCTGATCATGTGATTGTTTGTACTGCACGTGAAACACAAAACTTCTTTGAAAATTACCCTGTTTTAAAGCCTATTCGGGGGCAAGTCAGTTGGGTAAACAATTGCAACCAACCTTTGGCCTTAACTCAAGCACATAGTTACGGTGGTTATTGCATGCAATTAAATGCAGATCATCTCATTTTAGGGGCTTCTTTTTATCCGAATCGTGATGATGATAAGGTGCTACTTGAAGATCATGTTCATAACTATGAACTTATCCACAGCGTATTTCCTGAATATGCAGAAAACTTAGCAGATATTTCAAGTTGGCAAGGAAGAGCTTCTGTACGTGCTCAAAGTCAGGATTATTTTCCTGTGCTTGGAAAAATGAAAAATGAAGATGAAATCTATAGTTTTGCAGGATTAGGTTCTAAAGGTTTTCTATTTGCACCTCTCTGCACTGAAATTTTAATCTCTCAAATTTTAAGTGAAGCTTGTCCAGTTCCTTCAAGTCTAATCAAAAAATTGAGTCCTACTCGTTTTCAAAAGAAAGTAAAAGCAAAGAAACCTTATTTTAAGGCAAATGATCAAGCTCAGAACCTAACTAAATAATTGCTCTTCTAAATCAATAAAAAAGCGCCTTTCGGCGCTTTTTTTAAGTTAAGGGATTAAGCCCCCTCAACCAAAGGTAAACCTGCATCACGAGCTGCACGTGTACCCCCCATAAGAACAATGTATTCACGCTGACTATCAAAACCATCAAGTAGTTCAGCAGCGCGAGGGGCTTTACTACCACCACCACATAAAATATAAATCGGTTGATCCGTTGCTACCTGAGTAAGGCTTTCAGCTGATAAATCGTTAATTGGCTTATTTACAGCACCGTTAACGTGTGCTTCAGCGTATGCCTTAGCATCGCGAACATCCCAAATAATTGCGTTTTTTGGGAACTCAAATGTAGTAATTTCTATTTTACGGATCATTGTGCACTCCTTTGTTGTAAAGAACACTTGGCAAATGAAGAAAACATCCCTAGCATCTCAGATATTCTTTCCATTTGTAAAGGTCTAAACTATGCCATCTTTTGATATTGTTTCAGAATTAGAAATTTTTGAAGTAAATCATGCAGTTCAAAATACTCAAAAGGAAATCGGAACACGTTTCGACTTCCGTGGTCAAGATGTTTCTATTGAACTAAGCGAAAAAAATAAAGAAATCAAAATTTCAACAGAAAGTGATTTCCAATGCGAGCAAGTTTATAGCATGCTTGAAAACCATTTCTTTAAACGTAAAGTTGATATTCAAGCACTTGATCCACAGAAAATGACTGCATCAGGTAAAAACATCATTCAAGTGATTAAACTGAAAGATGGTCTTGACTCTGATACTGCAAAAAAAATTAATAAAGCCATTAAAGAAAGCGGCATTAAAGCGCAATCTTCTATTCAAGGCGATAAAATTCGTGTGACAGATAAAAAACGCGATACCTTACAACAAATTATGGCGTTCCTAAAAGAACAGCAATTTGGTGTGCCTTTGCAGTTCAATAATTTTAAAGACTAAGGCGAGTTTACCCAAAGAGAACACTATGACTCAGACCAATCGTTTATCTAAACTTGTAAAAACAACGTCTAAATTCCCAAAAAGAATTCGTAATACGTTGTGGAGTCGAGCTTTTGGTCGAGTCGTTCCCATGGTGGGTACGGCAAAAATTCAATATTTAGAAATGCACGCCAACAAAGTGGTCGTCAAAATTGAAAACCACAAAGGTATGCAAAATCATATTGGACAAATTCATGCATGTGCAATGGCACTTATTGCTGAAACAGCCACAGGATTTGTGACTGCAATGAATGTCCCTGATACAGCAATTGTACTCATTAAAAGCTTTAAAGTTGATTTTAAACGCCCAACTAAAGGTGCTATGACGGCTGTCGCAACATTAACGGCTGATCAACAACAACTTATGCAAACCACAAATAAAGGTGAAACTTTAGTGGCTGTGTCTGTAACAGACGAAAGTAATGAAGAGCCTATCCTATGTGAAATGCTTTGGGCATGGATCTCTAAAGATCAGCTGAAAAAGAACTAGTCTTTAAAATAAAAAATCCCAGATATGAATCTGGGATTTTTTTTAATTATTTTGAGTTTCAGCATGTTTAAGCTTAACTTCTTCAGGAATTTGACGTTTATTGCCTTTTACATCTACAGCAACAAAAGTGAATACACCTTCCGTGACACGTTTTGCTTCACGTGAACTATCGTGGCTATCCCAAACTTCAATTTGCATTTGAATTGAGGTATTACCTACTTTTAAAATTTTGGTGTAACAACTAATCACATCCCCTACTTTTACAGGTACAAGGAATGTCATCTGATTAATTGAAATTGTTGCACAACGTCCTTTACTAAAACGCTCTGCATGAATCGCACCAGCCAAATCCATTTGCGACACAATCCAACCACCAAATACATCGCCACTCCAGTTAGTATCTGCTGGCATTGCGATTGTTTGAAGGGATAGAGTACCTTCAGGCTTTACATGAGAATCTGACACGTTCACTCCAAATTGAGTTTATTTATGGGCATCTAACTGCTGATCTAACCATTGTTGTAGCTCAGTAGATCGAAGTGCTCCACTTATTCTAGCAATTTCGTTGGTTTTATTCATCAAAACTAAGGTTGGAATGCTACGAATATTAAATGCAGCACTTAATCTTGGATTTGCTTCAGTATCAATTTTAGCAAAAACCACATTCGGATACTGCTTTGCAACTTGTGCAAAGTGCGGAGCCATCATTTTACAAGGACCACACCATTCTGCCCATAAATCAATAAATACAGGCAAATCACTATTGCTAATAAAATGACTAAAATTTTGCTCATTTAATTCTATAGGTACTAGTGTAATTAATGCATCATGACACTGACCACAAGAAGGATTTTTGAAAAAATTTTCTTCAGCCACTCTATTTTTTGCACCACATTCAGGGCATACAATAATCATTTAACGAACTCCTAAATGCTGTTGTAGAAATTGTAATTGAGTTGAAATTGCTTTTTCAAACCATTCTCCATGAAAAATATCATAATGTTTCATCTTCCATTCATGATATTCAACATAAGGTGCAATATTTGTAACCGTTTCACGGCTAGACTCTATAGGAACAACACTATCTTGCAATGCTGCAATAAATAAAACTGGTATCTTAATTTGCCGTACAACTTGTATGGGTCTATAGCGCATTAAGCTGAATAAGGCTCTTGCGGGAATCTCGCCACTCCAAAAATAGTCGAGATCTAAAATAGATAAAAAACCTTCATAACTATCATTTGACGGCATAAAACTAAATTCTGTTGTATCTATTACTGGCAGTGTTTTAGGTAACATTCCGACTTTAGCCCCCATATAATCTTGAGTCGAAATTTTCAAAGCAGCGGGTAATTGTTGTAGCGGATATTGCTTAACACTTGCCGCACCATCCACATAAGGTACTTGAGCAATGATCGCTTTAATATTTGGTAAAGATGCAGCTAAAGATAAAACATAGCCACCACTTAATCCTACACCCCACAAAACCATTCGTTCTGCATCAATAGACTGACGTTCATTTAAATGGGAAATCATCGTGCGCCAATCATCTAGCTGAGCTTTTAAAGAAACTAATTCACGTGGACGTCCTGTACTTCCACCCCAATATCGATAATCAAATAAAACAACTGCGTAGCCTGATCGAGCAAATTTTTTAGCAAATTGAATCAATTTAAAGTGACGTAAAGCAGCCAAACCATGGGCCATAACAATAACAGGAGGTTTTTCTATATTTTTAGGATGATAAAAGTCCGCAGCAATGACATCTTGCCCACTTTTCACATATAAAGGATCTACGGTATAAGCGAACATATACGCTCCATTGCTATATTTTAATTATCTATATGCATAAAAACTTATCTTAAAAATGAAAGAACAATACGTTCCTTTTTCATCATAATGCTATCATAAAGTATAAAATGTATTGATGAACTTATGGAGTAATGAAATGAGTGAAAATGTAGGATTTGCAGGTCAAATTGCACCAGAACACATATCTCAAGTTGTTGAAAAAGGCTTTAAATCGATTGTTAATAATCGTCCAGATATGGAAGGCGGTCCAGATCAACCAACAAGTGCTCAAATTGAAGAAGCTGCTCGCGCTGCTGGCTTAGATTATGTTTATCAGCCTGTTGTAGCAGGTCAAATCACCGAACTAGATGTACGTACATTTGCTAATCATTATAATGAATTACCAAAACCGATCCTAATGTTCTGTCGCACTGGCAACCGTTCAAATAATCTGTTTCAACTTGCAAAACAAATGGATTTATTGGATGACTAATCAGGTCTTCAAAAGACTCCTTTGTTGTTTACTTTTTTGCTTTTCAACCACAATTTTTGCTGAAAATGATTTAAGTAAATCACTAACCAATAAAGTTAGTGTTACGGGACAAATGACCTCCGAAAAATTTAGTCAACTTATGCAACAAGGTTTTAAATCTGTTGTTGTAAATAGACCAGATGAGGAAGAGGGAAACAACATTAAAGTTAGTGAATTAAGAGAAATTGCGGAACGTCAGCATGTTAGCGTAATTTACCAACCTGTCACGAGCGGTAAAATTACTCAAACAGACATTCAAGAATTTGCCAAATATTATAATGAACTACCAAAACCAATTTTAATGGTTTGCCGTAGCGGAACTCGCTCTAGTACATTATTCAATCAAGCAAATTCACAAGGCTTACTTCATGAATAAACTTCTTATCGCACTTATTTGCTCTGTATCTCTCTTTGGGTGTAGCTCTATGGAGCTTAAACCTACCGTTGGAATTACAATGGGTACAACAATATAGTCAGCAATAAAAACGGCAATTCATTGCCGTTTTTATTTACAAATAAGCATAATTCTAGCTGCCAAATATGATATGAATAAGATCAGCCTATTCAAAACATTTTATTCATTATGTATGACATCATTATTATCGGTGCTGGAACGGCAGGTATTGCAGCATATAAAGAAGCTATCAAATTCACACAAAATATTCTAATTATTAACGATGGAGCATGGGATACGACATGTGCCCGAGTCGGTTGCATGCCAAGTAAAGTCCTTATTTCGACAGCAAATCGAATATATGATATTCAACATGCTGAAGAAGTATCCTTACAAGTCAATGCAAATATTGACACTTCAAATGTAATGAATCATGTCCGAAAACTACGAGATCGTTTTACAACAGCAACCATTAAAGATGTAGACAATTGGCCCAATGAACACAAAGTTTCAGGCAAAGCATCTTTTAAAAATACCAATACAGTTCTAGTGAATGAAAAAGAATATCAAGCAAAGTCATTTATTATTGCTGTTGGTTCTACACCAAGTTATGACCAAAACTGGAAAGATGAACTAGGTGAGCGCTTAATTACATCCGATCAGATTTTCGAATTAGAAACTCTTCCAAAATCGATAGCAGTTATTGGTAGTGGAGTCATTGCGATTGAACTTGCTCAAGCAATGCATCGTTTAGGTGTAGAAACCACCATTTTTGCAAGAAGTCTTAGAGTTGGCTCATTAACAAGTCCAAACTTACAAAAATTAGCACAAAAAGTCTTAAGTGAAGAGCTTAATATTAAATTTGAAGTTTTACCCGACTTAGTGAAAAAAACTAAAGATGGCATTAATATTCAATTTAGCGAACTCGGTGAATCTAAAAATATAAGTGTAGATTATTTGCTTATCGCAACAGGGCGTAGAAGTTATTTAAGTACATTAAACCTCAGTAATATTTCAGAAAAATTTAAAGATATTAAGAATCTAGAAGTCGATTCAAAAACTAAACAACTTTCTGATTTACCTATATTTATTACAGGTGATGCATTAACTACTACACCTCTACAGCACGAAGCAGCAAATGAAGCTCGAGGTGCTGTTCATAATTGTTTAAATTATCCACAGGTTAAAAATATTAAAATACTAACACCTCTCGGAATTGTATTTAGTTCACCTGAAATGGCGACAGCAGGCCAAAGCTATAAGCTATTAAAAACTCAAAATATCGACTTTATTACTGGCTTTGTTTCTTATGAAAAGCAAGGACGTGCAATTGTTTTAGGTAAAAATAAAGGTGCTATTGAGATCTATATTAATAAAGCAACAAAAAAACTTTTAGGCGCTGAGTTATTCGTAGACTCAGCCGAACATATGGCACATCTACTTTCATGGATGATACATCAAGGTGTAACTCTAGATGATGTACTTGATCAAGCTTACTATCACCCAACACTAGAAGAAGGATTAAGAACTGCATTCAAACATGCGAGAAGGCAACTAAACACCTAAATAAAATTGATATTTTTCGCATAAATCCCGATCTACTCGGGATTTATTACTTTGCCTTTAGTACTTTTTCTTCCCCTTGCCCATAAAAAAACACCCCCTTAGGCATTAAGCTAAGGGGGTGTTTTGAATTAATGAGCTGGCGATGACTTACTCTCACATGGGTAACCCCACACTACCATCAGCGCTAAGAGGTTTCACTTCTGAGTTCGGGAAGGGATCAGGTGGTTCACTCTTGCTATTGTCGCCAGCACAACTGTTTATGGACTTATTCGGGTCTTATTTACATCAAATGATGTATGCCTTACTTCGTACCAAATAGAATTCATTAACA
>NZ_JCAKNA010000030.1:0-27723 GCF_059515885.1 Acinetobacter sp. FY683
GATGAGCAGATTGACTCTGTTTATACCGATGGAGCTTATGACACCAAGCAATGCCGTCAGGTCATTGCAGATCGGCAAGGGCATGCGGTGATTCCACCTAGAAAAAATGCGAAACCATGGAAAGATACAAAGAGTAGCTCGCTAGAGCGAAATGAATTACTTCGAACAATTAAACGTTTAGGCAGGACACTATGGAAAAAATGGTCAGGCTATCATCGGCGAAGTTTGGTTGAAACTAAGATGCATTGCATCAAATTATTAGGAGATAAACTCAGTGCAAGGAGTTTTGATAGCCAAGTGAATGAGATCCATGCACGTGTAGCAGTCCTTAACAGATTTACGGAATTAGGTCGACCACTTACCCAAGTTACGCCTTAAATTTAGCTCAATTAGGGGCGCTTTACATTTCAAATCTTTGTGCAACAAACTGGTTGTGGCATTACAACCATGAAAGACCACATCAAGCTAACAAAGGAAAGCCACCTCTAATGGCTGCTTAACCTCTACTTTTAACTTCGGTTATTTATGGGAGGATTACCGTTCCTGCCCTAAATTTAATCAGTTATGTTTGGGGTTCAGGGGGTCGCCCCTGACAAGCCCTGTTGCGTACCAAAAAGTAATCCGTAGGATTGATTTTTGTAGCTACAGGTAGGCTTGCTGAATGATATTGTATTTAAAGATAATAACAGTCAATTTTCTTATAATTTTTACGTAATAGCGATTAATCAAAATATCTAGTAATGTATTCTCTTTCTATACTTCAAATAACCTATAAAGAACAATATAAGTGTCCCTAGTATCAAATACCGATTCACCAATTTCCCACGAATTTTATCGTAAAAATCCACAATGAATTGATCTAAAAAAGGTGTCATCTGCGTCACATTTCGTGTCTCAAAGTAATGACCTAGTTGATAATTAAACCATGTTATAAGACCAAGACAAAATAGGAAAAAAATACAAGGGAATATCCAAACTCTTGGATAACGCTCCAAAACCATCAGGAAAGTATAAAACTCCCCTTGTATCCAGTCCCACATATATTCTCCTTATCGCATTACACCCTGTTGCAAGCTATATTTCCAAGACATTCTAAATGCAGTATCTTTTGAATATTGCTTGTACATATCCATATCAATTTTTCTTTGACGTAACATCACTTCATTCATAATCTTATCAAAGGCCAAATCCTTGGTATGCGGATCAGGGTTATTCAAGTACTTACTCTCAAAATCAGTATGTGCCTTAATCTGTTTTAAGATATTCACAAATTTTACTTTTTGCTCTTCAGGCGTTGCTGCCCAACCACCAAACCAGCGTTCATTAAACGTATTAATAATTTTATCTAATGGATCTTCGTCCGTTTCACCACCATGGGCACCACGAGGATTCGGATTAGTAGGATCTAGAATCGTTTCTTCAGCATCTAAAGCAATTTGTTCATTCAGTCTTTTACGCTGTAAACCATAGGAGTTTAAATCAACTGAGTTGAGTAATTCATCTAAAGCATCTGCTTCTGGATCTTCAATTTTGAGCTTCGGAATCAAAAACTTTAAGAACCAATACAACTTCTCCCAAGCTGGAACTTCATATGGCAAGATTGATGCCATCTGACCATAAATCTTAACAAACTGCTTTGCCTTGATTTTGAAATCAGCTTTATCTTCAGGACTAAGTTCTAACTCAACATTAAATCGTACAACAGCAGTGTCAATTATCGGACTTAATTTTTCTGCATTTACTGAATCGAAATACTTCGTAGCGAAATCCTCCACTTCAGTAGATTCATATACTCCAACGGTATCCAACTCATCTTTTAGTTCATTGAGTACATTAATATCGGTCGCTTGTGACAAAGTAGTCGATGTGTAGAAACGATCAAATGACTGCTTGATATCTTCTATTTCATTGAAGAAATCGAGCACAAATAGATCTTCCGTTCTCTTCCCTAATTTAGGTGCTGAGCGGTTTAAACGAGACAGTGCTTGTACGCATAGTACATCAGCCAACTTTTTATCAACGTACATCGTACATAGCTTCGGTTGATCGAAGCCTGTTAGGTATTTATTGGCAACAATCAGTAAGCGATATTGATCTTCATTCACACCTACAGGCTTCTTGTCACCGACATAACCACGATCGAACATATCTTTAGTGTCATTATCAGAGAATCCGTTGATAATTGCTTCTGTATATTCAATACCATCCACTTTCTTCTCACCAGAGAAAGCAATGATGGCTTTAAATGGATAGCCTGCTTGCTCAAGCAGACGATCAATCGCTTTGTAATAACGGATTGCAGACTCAATATTTTGAGTTACAATCATCCCTTTAGCTTTGCCTTTTAATTTTTTGCTATTTACCACATGTTGAATGAAATGATCCAACATTACTTCAGCTTTGATATCAATGGTCTGTTGGGTTTTCTCGACATAGCTGCGTAAGGTTTTCTGTGCTTTCTTCGTATCGAATAACGGGTTCTCTAGAATTGATTTCTCAATTTCATAGAAGCTCTTATATGTCGTGTAATTTGACAAGACATCTAAAATAAACCCTTCCTCAATCGCTTGTTTCATCGAATACAAATCGAAAGGTTTAAATGAGCCATCAGCTTGCTTTTCACCAAACTTTTCTAATGTCGTGTTCTTTGGCGTTGCAGTAAAAGCAAAATAAGATGCATTTCCTTTCATCTTACGTGCCAACATCGCACTTAGGATTTTGTCTTGCGCATCTACGCCATCACTATCTTCATTTGCCTTACCCATAACTTCATTCATTTTGTCATGAGCAACACCTGACTGAGAACTATGTGCTTCATCAATGATCACAGCAAAACGCTTATCACTTAAATCTGCAATCCCATCAATAATGAAAGGGAATTTTTGGATCGTGGTAATGATAATTTTTTTGCCATTTTCTAAAGCAGATTTCAGCTCTGATGACTTATGGGCATGTGCCATAATATTCTTGACCTCAGAAAACTCCTTAATGTTCTCTTTAAGCTGTTTATCAAGAATACGGCGATCAGTCACTACAATGACTGAATCAAATAATGGGTGTTCTAGCCCTCGGCTTCCTGCAATATCTTTTTCTGCAGGGTAAGCTTCGATCAACTGAAATGCCGCCCATGTAATCGAATTTGACTTACCTGAGCCTGCCGAATGCTGAATCAGATAGGTCTTTCCGACACCATTGGCTGAGACATGATCAATCAGACGGCGTACTACACTGAGCTGGTGATAGCGTGGGAAATAAAGATTCCTTTTATCTAGCAAGGTTTTCTCATCACCATCTAGTCGTACGAAGTGCTGAATGATATTCGCCAGACTTTCTTTTGAAAGGAGTTCTTTCCAAAGATATGCTGTTTTATGCCCCTCTGCATTTGGTGGATTGCCTGCACCTGCATTATGTCCCTTGTTAAACGGTAAGAAAAAGGTATTCGCTCCAGCAAGCTTCGTGGTCATATAGACTTCATCGGTATCTACAACCATATGCACGATACAACGAGCAAAGCTCAATAAGGGCTGTGTAATATCTCGATCTTGTTTATATTGCTTCTGTCCATGATGACGAGCATTTTGCCCTGTCCATTCATTCTTTAATTCAAAGGTAATAATGGGAATACCATTTACAAATACCGCCATATCAATTTCTTGTAATGGATTGGCTTTTGAGTAACGTAATTGGCGAGTCACACTGAAAATGTTCTGCTTGAAGCGATCTTTAATCTTCTGAGAACTACTTGCCAACGGTGCTGGGTACATCAATTGAAAGTGTGCTTGATCTACGGCGAGACCTTTTTTCAGTAGATGAACTACCCCATGCTTACGGATCATTCGATCAAAGCGTTCATAGATTTTACGTTGCCAATCGTGTGGATTAAATTTTTGAATCTTTGCCAGTTCATCAGCTTGTGTTTGTTCTAAGAACTGCCAGAAATATTGGGTATCTAAGGCATACAACATGTCAAAATTTGCAGGTGAACCTGATACAAAGCCATGATGAGGTAGAGAAATATCGGTTAAACCTGTTTTGATATTTTCGAGGCATGTTCCAGTCAGCGCTTTTTCAATTGCCATTTCTAAAGCACGTTCATTGGTTAAACTGACCATTTTATTTATTACCCTCAACCCCACAATAATGCATTTTTAGCAACTCAATCATTCGATCTTGATGCATCTGAATAACTGACTTAGTTAAATTTTTACTTTCTGATTTCTTAAAAGTATCAAATAAATATTTAAGCTTTAACGAATCATATGATGGCTTTCTCTCAAATTCTGCCAATTTAACCGTCACAGGCTTATTACTATATTCTGAGTTTTGTCCTGGACTGAGTAAAACCAAATTGCCAAAAGCATGCAAATATGACTCCGTCAATACAGCCCCAAATCTCTCATTTTGTGGATGTACATGCTCTACTGAGTTTTTTGCAGTGATACGATAGTTTCTAAATTTTTTCTCCGTACGACGACCATAGTTTTTCCATAAAACATATTCTAATTTTTGGAACCAGTAATGTTCAAAAGAAGTCCCTTTTTGACTTTCTAGATAGTCTTGGAGCTCTTGCCAGTCTTTTGTTCCTATTTCATCCTCAAGACAAAGTTGATAACTCGCTACTTTTTGAGTGATGTCATCTACTGCCAAAGATAAATCATTATCAATTTTCTCTAACCACTCAACGACATCATCTTGGTCTAAAGAAGAATCAGCATTTATTAAACCAATTAAAAATGGCGTTAACCAATACTGAGCACTACGTTCACCTGTAAAAATTCGCACACTTTGTAAAAGCTCTAAAGCAGAATGTTCTTTCTTTGTCCTATTAAAATATGCTTTTTTAGCTTCTTTCTTTTTCTGTCGATTTATCGAAGTTAAACGTAATTCCTCACCACCACTATCTTCATTCTCTAGCCACTTCACACACCACGTATCAAATTGATATCGCACTTGCCATAATACATCTAAAAAATCTTTTATCTCTTTCTCACTGGCTTGAATTACAAAGTCTTTAAAAATCTTTTGTAAATTTGAAGCAATCAAACGCTCTTCAATATCATTCTCATCGTTTAACACTTTGTAGATACGCAATGCATGAATTAATAACAACTCGAAGCTAATAAAAGATCGACAATGATTTTTACTTTCCTCCGGAATATCTGCTTCTATCTGATCTTCATGTTCTGTTTCTTTTTCACTATCATTTTCATAATTTGAAATATTACGTTTACTATCTATCTCTTGAATAGATAAACCTTTCAAAAATGACTTTTTAGAACTTTCAGATTCAACCTCAAACACCATGCTTTCTGCATCATAGTGCTCAAGATCCTCATAACTCAATTTATTCCATGATGAAGCTTCAATCTTTTTACGTAACACCCGTTCAAAATATGTATTCATATTTTGACAAGCATCCCAAATTGCCTCATAAAGCTTCTTATTCTTCGTAATTTTTTTAAAAATTTTGGATTTCAGAATATCCACTGGCTCTAACTGTATTCCCGAAGTATTCATACTCGAGAACAGTTTATTCAAATCAGTCTTTTCCGGGATAATGTTATTAATCCATCTTACATTTTCAAAAATGTAGTCTATAAATTCCCTAAGATCCAACTTACTTTGACTTATTTTGTGAAGTCTTTGTTTTATGTACTCAAGACCTGCATGTATATGTTTTAAATAAGCGTCTTCAGCCAATTGATCTTGCGATGGCTGACCAAATCCATCAAGCCCTGCTTGAGAACCTAAATAGGATTCAATTCTTTCCCGAATCTCAAAATGCAATCTTGGCTTTTTAGCGTAAGTTGAGACTATGAGTATCGGATGCCCTTTTAAAACTGAATCTTTGTAATCATGGCAAGCCAAGGCAAATAACATCAATGTTGTTGTACGCTGTTGCCCATCTATTAATTCATAAGTTGAAAGATCTTTTTTGGATGACAATGTTGTACCAATAAAATAGTGAGGTTCATCATTTTTGAATGCTTCCTCAATATCATTGAGCAGATCTTCGATATGAATTGAACTCCATACATACGGACGTTGATAGCTAGGGATAACGAATTGATAGTTCTCATCTACAACGTGCTTTAAACATAAAAGCTCTGTATTTACTGCTTGATTCATTCTTATTACCCCAAATTCCGTATCGTTTGAGTCAACTGATCTGCAAATTTTTCAGCATATTCAGCTTGTTTTATTCCTAGCTCAAAGTGTCTATTTGTTTCTTCAACAAAATGTCTTTTGACCGTGTTTTCATTCAGTCCATCCGGATCCACTGTTAAATTAAAGCAATCTAAACCTTCAAATACTTGCTCTGGCGTAAAACTATAAGCGATCTGATCTAAGACTTTATGTTCCCTTAAAAACTCTGGAATAGAATCTGCCCTTACTGCTTTTTTATTGCTGACACGTTTTGAATAGACCACTCTAAACAGCTTCTTAGCAAAGACATCAAGCTTATATTCACCGAATTGACTGATGTATAACATCAGCCCAGTAACAAATAGCTCTTCTAGGAAACGACAACCTTCTAGTTCTTTTAACCACTGAATAAACTTAGAATACTCTGGTAAGCAAATGATTTTTAAATCTTTATAGTAATTAAGGTATAAATCTTGAAAGTATTCCATATAGGAAATACTATTGATGCCTTCATTTAACGGCTGTCTAAGCTGGTAACTATTTTGTAAATCCTGCTTTGTTTGTTTCGTCATAGGTGTATATGTCACACGCATAAGACCATAAGCAACATCGTCTTGATGTTTTAGGGTTCGGTTGGCAAACTCCTCAACTACTTCATCTCGAATTTTTTGTTTTTCTTGATAAAAAGGCACTGTTCGTCCTTTCAGACTATGCCAATAACGCCCTCTTAATAGCGTCATGACTATGCCTTGTAACTCACCTAAATCTTCCCATTCTTTCGCATAATGATTTCTATAATCGACAGGTACAGCTCTCAAATGATGCGCTTTAATAATATCTGGTCCTGTGAGCCTTACCCCACCTGTGTTTTGTGTTTCAAAAAACTTATAAGCATCATCTTCAGATTCAGTGACTACAAGTGATACAACAATACTTTCAAAGTTTATGTAGTCTTCCCATTTACTCCGATTTTTTTCAAGGTACTGTAAATTTTGCTTTATATGCTGAATACTCAAACTTGCTTGATAAGTGAGTGATACATCATCAAGCTCAGCATTTAGATAGCCCAGTAAAGCAAGTGTAGTTAAGCGCTGTTGCCCATCAATAATATTTAAATATCCATCTTGTTCATGTAAGATCACACTTCCAAGATAATAAGGGCTGTCAGTAAATTGTTCTTGATGATCTTTAAGGTCTTCAATCAGTTTATCAATTTGCTTTTCACCCCACACATAGGGGCGCTGATACTCAGGAATGCTCAATTGCCCCTGAATATATCTTTGATTTTCTGTTTTAATGCGTTTACCACTGAGCAACTGTGCCACATTGCACACAGCCACTTTAATCAACCCTTGTTTTTCTGACACAACCTACCCCCAATTTTATTTTTTAGATCTATGCTTTTTTACTTAATCACTTGATACGCTTCATTCATATATGGCTTAAATGCTTGTTCAAGCTTTTGTATATGTTCCAAGTGCCATGCGATATGACTTTGCCATAAGTCTTGATTGTGACCATCAGTGTATAAAAGAAATTCAATACGAGATGATTTCTTAGCATCTAATCTCAGCCACTCTAAAGGCTGACCAAATTTTTGCTCAATCTCTTCTTTACGCTCGTAGAAAAAGTCAAAAAGCTGTTTGTTTTCTACGGCGTCCTTTCGAGCAAATTCAATATCTACCCGTATCGCTTTCTGCAATAAAATCAGATGGTAGTTGCATTGAGAAATACCCGTTGCTGAACTGAGCCAATGATCGGTCTTGGGGCTAATGTTGTTATAAAGCGAATTGTCACTTTGAGCGAAATGAGCGAGCAATTGTTCCCAATATTGGTAACGGATATCGGTATGATCTGCTTGTTTTACTTTGGCAATGGTTTCTTCATCTTCCTTACGGGTAAGTCGAACCATATATTCTGATGCTTCAGGGACAGGAATAATTTGTTGAATATCTACTAACAATTGTTCGTCTAGTTTATAAGGCGATACCTTCACGCATTTCACATCAATCTTACGGTCAAGTAACCACAATGCTGTATTGGTCACTTCCTTACGAAACTCACCTGCCACCAAAATAATTCGTTGACTATTCCTTGGGTTTAAGGTGGTAATTGCCACACCCATTTCTTGATTTTCTTCTAAAAAGCGTTCAATCAGTATTTTGGCGGTGTTTTTAACTTGATCTACATCAAACGCATTCAGATCTAAGTCGGGATAACTTGGTCTATTCTTAAATAGATACTTTGCAAAGACATCTTCAATGTCATCTGAGGTAAATGGCGCAACATAAGACGCATACTTAAGTGCCTGCCACACGGCGTCACGTCCACTGTCATCACGTTTATTTTCAATCAGTACAAGCTGTCCTTTGGTGTCTAATGCCAAAAGGTCTAAGCGTTCACCTGTGCCATCAAAGCCATCAAATTCTTTTTGGATAATCAGCAGTTCTTCACCCAATGCTTCAGGGTGGCTCACCAACCATTCTTGTAAGTCATAACGCTCTGTCAGGTTATGTTGTTTCAGTTGTGTGATGTCTAGCGGTTTTAGTTTTTTATTGGCTGTGTCTACTGTATATAAGCTCATATTCCCCCCCGAAATATTAAAAAAACCTAGCCAACCGAAGTTCGCTAGGTTTGAGTTTTTATGCCACTTTAATTTTGCCTGTAACAGCATCATTAATGAGTGTGGTTTTATATTCTTTCAGTTTAGCTATTTGCGATTTAATTATTTCACTAGAATCATTAATTTCAGATTCAATTTTGTCTAAATATTGGACAATATGTTTTTGTTCTTCTAATGGTGGTATCAATACTGGAATATTCTGAATATCAGCCATATTGAAATGTAATACAGTTGAACCTGCCGATAGAAAATCAATATAAGTCCTAACAACATTTGAATAGATTAAATAAAGTATAAACTGTGAAAGCATTCTTTCATTGTTTATTTTTAACCACACCATACGTTGTCCTAGACATACCTTTTGATCATGAGGAACCAAGCATGCTTCTCCAGCTGGTGCCTCTCTTGTCAATAAAACATCACCTGGAGTTGGGACACCTCTTCTAGTCCACTCATTGTAGCCTTTTTCATGTGTGTATTTCGCATCATCATAAACCAGTTTCCCATTTTTGACATTAGACGTCCTAATTACAAAAAACTTTGGTTCATCAACGAAAGGAGCTGTTTTATGCTCACAATCTACAATGCCTTTTAAAGAATACTTTATGGGCTCATATAGCCAATGCTCAGGAATTTGACCAATCCACTCCACACCCGAATCTTTCATCGGTACATTTGGATCTAAACCTTGAGTGACTGCTTTTTGAATGACAATTTGTTTACGTTCATTCAGTAAAGTAATTTGCTGTTCTTTAATCGCGATCGCTTGGTCGATTTTTCCCGCTTTATCTTTGATAAATTCAACAATCTTCTTTTGTGAGTCAATATCAGGAAACACAAATGGAATATTTTTCATTCTATCTTTTGATAGATCCCATTGACCAATACGAACACCATCAGATGCACTTCCAAAAAAAGAAATATACGTCTTACTTCTTATCGCCCAATGAAAAAAATCAGGGTAAATTGGCTTAATGAATCTAAAAATATAGTAAGCAGGACTGACAATACCTGTATATGGTGATACACCATATGAACCTTGCCATGCTTTCATTTTATTCATACCAAACTGACCTTTTTTAATCAGTTTGTAATTACTTAAATCGTCAGGAATGAAGTTATGATTTTCCGAATCATCTTCGACATCTCTTAGGATTACGCCTTTCTCACGAGTAATCGAGAGTAAGTCTTTATCAGCATTACCCTTAATTGAAATTGGCTCTAAGATCGTCCCTAGTCTTTCATTAAACCAATCTGTAGGAATCTCCCCAATCCATTTATCGCCTGAATCTTTATAAGCATCATATTTTTCAAACATCATGCTTCCCCTTAAAGACCCAAAATCTGAGCAATCAAACCATCGGCTTGTTTCTCAAGACTTAAAATATCCTGAGCCACCTCTTCTAAAGAACGTAAAGGCTTATGCTGGTAGAAGTATTTATTAAAGCTAATTTCATAACCAATTTTTACAGAATCCAGATTAATCCACGCTTCAGCCACATGCGGTTTCACTTCATCTAACAAATACTGATGAATCTGCTGTTTTAACGGTACAGATTCACTATCACGCAAATCGCTATTGCTTTCATAGGTGGTGAACTCGCCTTTTTTCGCCGTTGCATAATAGCCAAAGTCAGCCAAATCCGCTTCTGTACAACCCAAGTGTGCAACTAAGTCAGCAAGCTCAGCGTCATTCAGCTTCACGACTTTTTTCACCACTTTTTCTGCGTTTTCGTCATACCAACTCACCGCATTTAAAATGTTATTCTTTTCAGAATTCGACAGCTTAATCTTTAACGCTTTAATCGCTTCATCGACTTTTTTCTTAAACAGATTAAAGTCTGAAAACTCATCTGTACCGACTTGTTGCATGATACTTAATGCATTATCCAACGCTGTTTTTAAAGCATTCCAATACTTCACATCAAATAGCTTGGCTTGGGCTTTATTGTTCAGGGTAATCTCTTGCGCTTCACACCATGCCAAGACATCTTTTTTCACAGCATCAAGCTTCGCTTCGGTATAAATGTCATCGCCATAGGTGCTATACATATATTCCATTGGCTCAGACAGCGACTTATCAAAACGTAATCCCTGTAAACGCTCTGCACTAAACTGTGCACTACGGCGGTCTGGACGCTCAATATTAACTTTGTAATAACCAAAGTCTTGGTTATCAAACACCTTGCTTGCAATACCAATAGGATCATTTTTCGCATCAAGCTGACGCTCTACATCTTGACCTGCAAGGTAAGTCTGCATAATTTCAGTAATATGTTCAGGCGCAAATTCACAGTTTTTATTGCCTAAGTTTTTACGCAACTTACGGAACATCAAACTTGCATCAATCAGTTGTACTTTGCCTTTACGCTGTTGTGGTTTGTTATTCGACAACAACCAAATATAAGTCGTAATACCTGTGTTATAGAACAAGTTATTGGGTAACTGCACAATCGCATTCAATAAGTCATTTTCGATGATATAACGACGAATATTACTTTCACCGCCACCTGCATCACCAGTAAATAAGCTTGAACCATTATGAACGGAAGCAATACGACCGCCAATGCCGTTATGCTCAGGCGATTTCATCTTATTAACCATTTCCATGAGGAATAGAAGCTGACCATCGCTTGAACGTGGTGTAGCATCACAGCTTTCTTCATTACCCCAATAGTCTTTTAATTTCACGATGAAACGTGGATCAATGACATCTGAACCATCTTTAATATGCTTTTGCTCAGATGCCCAGCTCTTACCATACGGCGGGTTTGAGAGCATGAAGTCAAACTTGGTGCCGACAAACTCATCTGTGGTCAGTGTTGAACCAACACGAATATTTTCAGGGTTATTGCCCTTGATCATCATGTCTGACTTACAGATTGCATAAGTCTCGTCATTGATCTCTTTACCATACAAAATCACGTCACGGTTGCTATCTTCAACGCTATAACGCTCTTCAATAAAGTTTTGTGCTTCAGTCAACATCCCGCCCGAACCACATGCTGGATCATATACCGTAATCGTTAACGGTAACTTTTCTTGGATTGGGTCAAAGACAAAATGCGTCATTAACTCAATCACTTCACGCGGGGTAAAGTGTTCACCGGCCTCTTCATTATTTTCTTCGTTAAATTTACGAATCAATTCTTCAAAGACATAACCCATGCCTAAGTTGGTCAATGCAGGTAAACGGTAGCCATCTGGGTCGACAGCATCTTCAGGGGTTAAGTTAATGTATGGTGATAAGAACTTCTCGACCACATCTAACAGCACATTTTTATGTGACATGTGGCGGATTTGAGTGTACAGGTTAAAGCACTGAATAATTTCTTTAACGTTGTCGCTAAAACCTTCTAAATACTCTTCAAAGTTTGCCAATAAAATTTCAGGGTTGTTTGATGCTGCGGTATACAGCGAACGCAATGTCCATTTAGAAGTGTTATAAAACACATAGCCTGATGCTTCTTTGAGTGGCTCATCATCAAACTCAGTGAGTTCCATTTCAACTTGTTGATAGCGTACTTCTTCGAGTACTGCATCTTTAGTCGGCTCTAATAAAGTATCCAAACGGCGTAATACCACCATCGGCAAAATCACATCACGATATTTACCACGTACATAGACATCTCGAAGACAATCATCAGCGATAGACCAGATAAATGAAACCAATTTGTTATGTACTGAATGATCCATAGGAACCCAAATAAAACATTATTTTTAAAGTTTGTATTTAACACTATTTTCAAGTAATTCGGCAGACTATATAGTGGATTCTTTAGGCTTATACACCAAATCTTGTCTCATAAAATTTCCAGAAAATAAAGGATATCTTGTGGATTTAACACAGTTTTATTATTCAATACTCAATAAGTTTGATAGACAGCTTGAAGGAAATTTAGAACAACTGGTTAAAAAAGCAAGTCAGATTAATGAAGAACTTGCACCTTTTGAATTAAAGGGCATGCTTTGTGAAGCTCTTGGGTTAGATATTTTAGATAGCAACTCCAGTCAAGTGGTTGATCAGGGTGAAAATATCCAGATCACATTTGCGTATATTTTGAAATGCCTATCGCTCTACCCTTTGCAAAATGAGATGTATCAAAATTGGAATAAGCATGTTGCACTATTCGACCAAGCGGAACTGACTGGTTTTTCAGAGCAAAGTATTGCTGAGTTGCATCAATTTATTCAGAGCATTGTTGTCACAGGACATAACCAAGTACATCTATCCCTTGAGCAAATGAAACAGCCCTCCTGTCTCGTTATCCAGCTCTTAATTCATCTTGATACGATCATCACCTTAGACAGTAAATTTGAACCATTGTGCTTTACTCAGTTATTTAAATTTCGATTTAAAAACAAAAAAAAGCGTTATAGCCCCTCGAATAGTTTTTCAGAATTTCTCTACTATTTAGTGACTTCACTATCAGTAAAAAAACCTTTAGACGAAGTACCTTCAATGAGCGCACTAGACAGTTATCCCATTGACACATTGTTTGAAGATCAAGATGAAATAGATGAAAATGGAGACCACCCAAATATAAAAAAAATACGTCAACTGATTAAGAAAATGAGAGCTGAGGATCGCTTTTGCTACTTAACCGATATTGATCTATTTTTTAAATTAGCTTCTGATATGAGTGATTTCTTTAGCGATGAAAACTATGAAAAAGTTGCAGAATCGAATGCTCGTTTTCTACTTTCACGAACCATCAACGATGAGGATTTCGTAGCCTTCAACGATATGAACGCACTGTGGCTCATCTACTACTTCCAATTCCTAGTCTACGAAGCACAGAAAACAAATTCTCCTGAGGTTTTACAGGGACTCAGCGCTACTCGTGAGTTTATGGATTTATGGAAAATGTTCTATGTTTCCAATGGCAAAAAGGCCTCTTTTCAGTGGCCTCGGCAGTTTAATGAGATCGCTAAGATTACTTAAACATTGTTGTAGCGACCTGAACCCGAGGGGTTGCCTGTTTTACTCGGCCAACCTCCTCCAAAGCGGAACTCCTCAAAGAAAGCTACGGCGTCTTCATAATCAATCTGTGACCATAAAGGATAGTCAATATGTGATTTTCTAATCTGGCGCCAAGCATTGTCTTCAAAAGCACGCCCCATGCTAGGGTTAAAGCTATGCTCAGGACGTATGATAAAACTCCAATCATCCTTTTCTGTACCAACCTCAAGCCTAATATTTAAAGCTTGAACTGTTCTAAACACATTAATCACACAGCCAAGCCCCAATGCGTAGATTGGCTTTTTTAAAAGCACAACCGGCGCACCTAAGATATGCTCAAGTTCAGCAACAGTTTTAGGTTCATACAAATATTTGCCATTTGCTTCAGAGACCAATAATTTAATCTTCATACGATCTCTCATTTAAGTGAAGAATTATTATCACGACCAGTACCTAACGAGTTTCCTGTGGCACTAGGCCAGCCAGCGACTTGAGAAATCTCATTAAAGAACTCTACAGCTTCTTCATAATCCACTTGTGACCATCTTGGGAAAGTTTCATGACTACGTCTGATTTTCCAAAGTGCATCATTCTTATAAATTTTCAAAACTGATTTATCAAAAGGCTGATAAGGCAATAACAGAAAATCCCATGAATCATCTTTATCACCAATGTCTAAATGCATATTCAAAGACTGTGCCGTCTTAAATACATTCACAACACCACCGAGTCCTAATTGTGCTCGAGGTTCCTTTAAGACAATAGCTTTATGCCCTAACATTGCTTCTAATTCATCAAGGGTTTCAGGAGAAAAAAGCCCGACGCCTTTGGGGCCTGAAACCTGTAATCTTAAGTGCATCTGTTGTACTCCTTACTTACGTGGTGGATTGTTATCTCGACCACCGCCAGAAGGATTCCCTGTTGTACTTGGCCAGCCTGCTTTACTCATTATGTTCTCCTTCGTTCATGTAGATTCAGCTTCATATCGAGCTGATAGATTCATTATGGAAGAAGTATTTTTGTGATTTTGCCGAAAACCAGTCAAAATAGGTTGAAAAATAAACAAATATTATTCTTTTATGAGTGATTTAATTTCATCTGAAACATTATTTTTATTAATCACAAAAAAATATCGAAAAAAATCTATTTTTTTAACTTTTACGATTGTCTTTTTTTTTATTTTGCTAAGCTCTTTATTAAGCAATCTTGCTTAATTATAAAAATAAGGAGTAGACAGAAAATGTCTATTGCAAAACTTTATCGAGTGAAAGATCTCGTAAACTATCCAGCACGTGCTGGTAAGGTCTATGTAGATCGTTCTGGTCGCACACGAACTCTCTCCCATCGTGATGCAACCACTGGCTTACTCAACATTTCAGAGTCCATGCTTTGGAAGCTCATAAAACATGGAGACTTCCCTGCTCCGACTTATATTACGGCAAGTATGCCAACATGGTCTGAGAATCAAATCAATGAATGGTTAGCAAGCAAAAATAGAGCTGCATAGCGACTATTTTATTTCCCTTAAAGCCTGTCTCATGACAGGCTTAAATCTGTTTGGAATAGTGTTGTCTCAATCTGTCTATCGTTTATAAGATCATACAAATAATCCGCCCATTTCTGCATCATTTCTCTTCGGCGCTTTAGAAATCTTGTTCTGTTATAAGCAGTACCATTAGGATCTGCCACTCTATGCGCTAATTGAAGCTCAATATGTTCTGCTGGCTGCTCAAAAATCTCAGCGATTAACGTCCTTGCTGTAGCACGTGAACCATGTGCTGTATGCTTTCCAGCAAATCCCATTCGTTCCAATGCTTTATTCATAGTATTTTCTGAAATAAACCCTTTACCATCACGTCCAACAAAAATATATTCATTATCAGGGTAAAGATTCATAATCGAGTCAAGTAACTCGATTGCTTGCGTTGACAGTGGAACGATGTGCTCTTGCTTGGTTTTGCTCGCAATAAACATTAAATAACGCTTTTCCCTATCATAATGAGATTTTTTGAGTTGCCGAATCTCTCCAGGTCTTTGAAAAATTAATAGTGATAGTTTTATTGCAATTTGAGTCGTGATTAAGCTTCTAGGATGTAACTCACCATATCGCCATACAGTTTTGATCAATGGTCCCAAGTCACGCGATTTAGTAATTGCTTTATGGTTATTTTTCGGTGGTGTTGGTAACTCAATATCTTCAATCGGATTGTAAGTAATGAGTTTTCTTTTTCTAGCAAATTTGAAGATCTGATTTAAGTCTGACTTTAACCTTTTAGCAACAGCATAAGCCTCTCTCTCAAGAATAGGCTGAAATACCCGATCCTCTAATAACTCTGATGTTAGTTGATCAAAGCTCAACTTGCCTATATATGGCAGTGCATCATGTTCTAAGCGACGGATTGTTTCGCTGTCCTGCTTTTGTTCTACTTTTCGCTTGTCTAGCCATTTAGATGCAATCACAGCAAAGGTATTTTCTATTTCATGTCGGCGTTGGTGTTTGGCTTGTAAACGTTGTGCCGTTGGATCAACCCCCTTCTGAATAAGCGCCTTGTATTCATCTCTAATTCTACGTGCATCTTCTAAAGAGATTTCGGGATACGTGCCCAAGGATACTTCATTGCGCTTGCCCGTATACGGTCGGGTGTAATTAAATATCCAATACCGACTGCCATTCGGATCAACACGAAAGTAGAGATTTCCGCCATCACCTATCTTTATACTTTTTTGAGGATCAGGCTTAAGTTTTTTAATTTGTAGCGCTGTGAGCTTATTTTGGGTACGTGCCATTATAAAAAACCACGCAAAAAAAAATGTAGTAAGTTTTAACTTACTACATTTTTTACTACTTTATAACTGTCAATTTACGTCAAGTGTCAACGTGTGTCGTACCGTTATATTCCAACTTTAACCAATATAATCAATCGCTTATATTGCGCTAAGCAATGTTGGACAGTGTTGTTTGGCGGAAGCGGTGAGATTCGAACTCACGGAGGGGGTAAACCCTCGTCGGTTTTCAAGACCGGTGCATTAAACCGCTCTGCCACGCTTCCAATGGCGGCTATCATATAAATAAAATTCAATCTTGGCAAACACTTTTCTATATTTTTTAACTCGTATGCTCAAAATAAAAACAAAAATCGAAAATTCGTTTATTTATTCACTTTTTTCATAGCAAATTGAATTTACGTACCACAACTTTTTACCTAAAGGTGTATGTACTTCAACTTCGTCATCAACTTGTTTAGACAACAACGCTCGTGCCATGGGTGAATCAATAGAAATATGTTGTGGATGATGATCATAAATTTCATCTACCCCGACTATTCTAAGCGTTTTTTGCTCACCTTCTTCATTTTCAATATCGACCCATGCACCAAAAAAAACTTTACCATCTTGCTCTGGTGAGTAATCAATAATTTTGAGCTCTTCTAACCGTTTTCCAAGATAACGAACACGTCGATCAATCTTACGTAGAATTTGTTTATTGTACTGATATTATAACCCTAATATAAAACATACTATTTTCAATATTCTATATTGACAATTGATCAAATAATGATAGTTTAAATTTAAAAACACCTCATACTTTGTACTAAATAGTATATGGCTTACGTTAAGAAAATTTATGTAAATTACAAAGATTGTTCAACTCAAACGACCTTGGTCTTGCCTTGCATCCTAACCGAGAAAGGAGTCATTATTTCTCATTTACGTTATTTGGCTTGGTTTAATTCAAAAAGCGAATCATGGAAAGAACGATCATGCTATGCACTCAGACTTTTACTGAAGTATATAAATTCTGTTCCACAAATAGAAAATGCTACTAAATTACTCAAAGCTTTCACTGAGGCACTAATTACAGGCACGATTGATCCAACTACCCGTACTGATGCTCTTGATCTTTATTGGCGACCACGTACAGTAAGAGATACTAATAATCTATTATTTCATATTACGCATTACACAGATTTTCTGATGTTGCAGGATGAACACTCAACAATTCGAGTAAATCCATTTCGTAAAGCGACAAGTTATGAAGAACGCTTAAATTGGTGTGCTTATTACCATAAGCAAGCAAAAGTTTTTCTAAATCACTTAACCAAGAAAGATCTTTCTTCACAAAAAGTGCGGTTAGTTGGAAGTTATAGAGAAGATTTAATTGATTTTGAATATGCTGTACGTTTCCCAGAAGATCAAATTGAAAGACTTTTATATCTAGGTTTTGAAAAGAATGGGGTGATTGATTATAAATCCCAAGCTCTCACTATGTTAATGAATTATGGTGGTCTAAGAAAAAGTGAAATTTTTCATATTTATACTTCAGATATTACTTTAAATCCTAACAAGCCTAAAGAAGCCCTAGTTCGTGTGTATCATCCTGAATTAGGTGCCTCTCCAGATCCTTATTTCAAAAACAGACGAGAATATTTATTAACCAAAACTTCTTATAAACCACGGAGTAATTATTTGTTTTCTGAAAGACTGTATGCTGGATGGAAAACACCATTACTGACTTCAAAATTGGGCTATTTTGAAGTCGTTTTTAATCCTCCAGAAAAGGCTAAAGAGTTTTTATTAATCTGGGCAAACTATCTCAAATATCAACGTGTAGAACCCTTAAAAAGCAATCCACACCCTTTTGCATTCACAAATACGTTGGGTGAACCAGAAACCATAAAAAATTTCCAACGATTACATAAAAAGGCGGTTGAACGAATAGGTCTAACTTGTAAAAAAAACCTTGGCACAACTGAACATGGTCACCGACATGCTTATGGCTTTCGCGCACGTCAAGCTGGCTTAAATCAAGTTGAGATTCAAAAAGCTATGCATCATAAAAGTCCGACTTCTTGCCTTGTTTATATCAAACCAACTTTAGAAGAAGTTCAAGAAAAGTTGAGAGAGATCAAATGATAAAACCTCAATCAATTCAAAAAATTGAAAATAAGCGATTTAATAAAGAGTTTTCAACGTTCCCTGACCTAAACTCTCTAAAGCAATTTTGTAAAGATAAAGGCATTACAAATTCTGTTCTCTACAAACAAAAATATAGAGAGTATGGGCTGCCAGCACATCCCGAAAGAATTTATGATGAGTGGATCAGTTATAAAGATTTTTTTGATATTACTGCTTTTATTTCATACCAAGAACTAAAAAAATTAATTGAAAATAAAGATCTGAAAAATGCTAAAGAATACAAAAAATTTATTTTAAAACTTAATGATGCTAGCCTTCCCCTAGATCCACAAACCGCATATGTTGATGAATGGGAAAACTGGTATAAATTCTTAGGAAAAACAGAACCATTTAAACCTGATTTTATTTCACCAAGTTATATAACTTGGGCAATTAAAATCAAAGAGTTTATGACTAAAGCTCGTGGTGGTGGGACTAAAGTAACTCAACTATGTCGTTTTGTACGTCTTTATATAGAACAATTCGATAAAAGCAAAACACCTCATGCTTTTCTTACACAAGAAAAATTTGATATTAAGCCCTTCAAGGATATTCGCGCAAATATACAATCTGAAGCAAAGAGAAGGAATCTACTAGTTCATGTTAATGAATTCTTAGATTACATTATTGATAATGATCTAACGATTGAGGATGACGAAACAGGTGAAATAGTAAGAATTGATAATGCTCATAACCCATTTTCCCTTTTGCTAAGTCAAGAAAGTAAGTCTAGTAGCTCAAAACCTGATGAAACGACCAAGCCATGCTTACCGTATCATTTCGTCAAAAAAGCCCAAGAATGGATTATTTCCTCTAATGCAAAAAACTTCCAAGATTTAGAACATCTACATAAATTCGATGCAGACTGGGTGAAAGTAAGCTTTGATCAGTTAGATTTACATGATTTAGACTGTGTTTATCGTGTAGTTGATAATCAGGCATATTTATGGTGCCCAACTGATTGGATTCATACTTATGCACTTACCAAAGTTCCTTTAAGGGGACGACAAATTGCCTATAATGATTCTGGCGAAGCTGACGAGTATATTGCTGATTTAGATCAGCAAAACAAAATCATTTGGAAAAAAAATAATTCTCCACTTTCTGGTTTAACGAAAGAACAATCATTCATTAAAAGATTGCCTGATGGTCAAACAGGAATGTTTACCACTACAAATAAGACAAATAACAATGGTCAAGGTTACATAATTCCCTGGATCCCCGAAGATTTAGCATATTGGCTAATTAGACTACGAAAATGGCAACAAAAATATAATCCAATTTCATATCCTAGTGCTTGGATTGATTGCCAAAGAACAAATTTAAATGAGGTACAAAGAAAAGCCAAAGGATTAAATTGTTTTCTTTTTAGACGCTTTAATGATTTTGAGGCAGCGAATGTCGGAAATGCATTAACCCCGAGATTGGCAGCTGCTCTTTATAATATACAGCCCTCAAATCTTTGCTTGACTACACTTGAAGGAAATAGAGCAGTTTTAGGTGCATATAAGTCTAAATATACACCCCATAGCATGCGTGTAAGCCTCATTACGGCTTATGTGCTTGAAATGGGTATGCCAATTGAAATCGTGATGAAAATCGTGGGTCATAGCTCCGTAATCATGTCGATCTATTATTGCAAAGTTTCCAATCATGACATTAGAACTCGATTAGAAGAAGGTGAGAAAATAGCCTTAAAATCTGAAGTTGAATCTATCCAAAGGACAATTGAGCAAAATAAAATTGAAAGTGTTAAAAACCAATTGGTTGGCAATAATTTAGAATTACTGCAAGCTTTATCTAATGAGGTTCCTGCAGGTAATTTTATTTTTAGAGATTATGGTATTTGCCCTTTTGCAGCTTCAAGGTGTGAGGATGGTGGTGAGTTAATAAAAAGTAGTTCATTCTATACCCCTACACCTCAAGGTTATTTAGGAACTCAGAATTGTATACGTTGTAGACATTTCATTACTGGACCTGCCTTTATCGGAGGCTTATTGGCAGTTACCAATGAAATATTACTCCAATCCAATGATCAATCTGAAATATGTTCCAAACTACAACTGAAAATCAATCAAATTAATCAAGATATAGAGAATATCGAAAAAGAAGAATATATCGCCAATTTGAAAAGAGAAAAATTTGAAGGTGCAGCAAGCAGATCCAAGCTTGAGACTGAACTTCGAAATTTTGAATCAGAATATGAAACAGCTGCTAAAAAATTGGATATGCTTTTATGCGATATCCAATCGGCTTATAGTCATATTACGAAATGCCATAAGCTCATTAATAACAATGCATTATTAGAGAATACAGATACATTATCGCTAATTACGGCTTCAAATGCAGAGTTAGTTTTAGAAATGGAAGAAGTTAGCCACTTTCAGCAATTACAAGAAGTTTGTGACAATGCTGTCATTTATAAATCTTGTAATGCAGATCAAGCTATTTATCCTAGGAGTCAGCTCATTGATAAAATGGCAATGTTTAATGAAATTATGCCTGCTTTGTTCATGTTATCTAAAGAACAGCAACTTTCAGCAGGCAACCAAATTTTTAAATTATTGATGAGTCGCCTCAAATCTTGGGATAAAGTGCAAAGTGTTATGGATGGAAAGCTTAAACTAATAGAACTTTCTGAAACTGAACAAATTTCAAAATCAGAGATTGAACTCATTCTACATAATTCACCAAATTTGATTGAGGTAAGTCATGAATCCTGAAGAGTTATTACATAAATTAAAACATGGATCATCACTTAAAATCCAACAGTCACTCGATGCAATCTATGAAGTATGCATTGAGCAACAGGAACGTGGAATTCAGGATTTTTCTGTCAGTACGATTGCTAATTTAGGATTTAATAGAGGAGTTCCTAAAGCGCAAAGCATTAGAAATAAGACTGGTGAAAAATATAGAGCACTGATTCAAAGCTTTGTAGATGTTTCATTACAGAAACCTAAACTGACTAAACCATCGCAAGTAGATAATGCGTGGATTGAAGAAATTCAAAATCCCAAGCATCAATTGCTTGTACGCATTATGGCATCTGAGTTAAAAGAAGCTCAACAAATGATCCGTGAAATCATCCCTCCCAAACAAAGGATTGATATTTATGATCATAAGAATATGATACCTGATGAATCTTTTAAGCTTTCTGATCAAGAAGTACGAGCATTACACTATTTATTGTCTACAGATTTCCAAAAAAAATGGAAATTAAAGCCTACAGATTATGGTGAGCTTGTAGATGAGTCGAATAAGCCAGTTTTTAAAGTGTCAACATTAGATGCCTTACGCAAGGCTTTGGAGTATTTGTCTTGAATCGTAAATTATTAACGGCTGAAGGCTATCAACGTTTACAAGACGAGTTAAATGATTTGGTTCGTAAAGAACGCCCTGAAATTACTAAAATTGTGTCTTGGGCAGCAAGTCTCGGCGATCGGTCGGAAAATGCTGATTACATCTACAATAAAAGAAAGTTACGTGAAATTGATCGTAGAATTAGATACTTAACTAAGCTTTTTGAAGTTGCTCATAAAGTTGAATATAGCCCTGAGCAAGATGGTAAAGCCTATTTTGGTGCGTGGGTGGAATTGGAAAATGATGAGGGAGAGACTATTAAATTTCGCATCGTTGGAGATGAAGAAATTTATGGTCGTAAAGACTATATTTCGTTGCAATCACCTATCGCAAAGGCTTGTTTAGGTAAGTCTGTAGATGATGAAATTCAAGTAAATACACCTACTGGCAAGAAAAATTGGTATATTTGCCAAATTGAATATAACCAATAAATGGTTATATTCAAATGCATACTTCTAGCATCTAATAATTTCAAATTGTTCGCTAAATTTAGGCTCATCCTCAACTTTCAATGATGGAACTGAAATAAAAAGTTTATTTTTGGCACGACTTATAGCAACGTAACGAATACGATGCTCTTCTGCCTTAGGATCACCTAATTGAGGAGATAATATAAAATTTAGTTCTTCCTCTGACTTTAATACAAGTAAAACATTATTAAACTCATCACCTTTAGATTTATGAATAGTCTTATTAAGGCTCATATCATCAGGAATATTTATACACATACTTAGTTGATTATAAAGTGTATTTTCATAAAACTCCTTAACCTTACCACGACTTACCTTAGTAAGAGGTGAATGAAGTAGATTCTGTATAATTTCAATAAAATTTATTAAATTTTCATTTTTATACGAATCGTATTCTCCAATTAGGGTCGAAATATATTCTATGGATATTGAAATATTATAATGGCTCCTTGGGAATATTTTTTCTAACTCTTTAAATGCTTCTTTAAATTTTTTTTCTCTCACTAATTCAATAGCTTTGATACTACTACAAACTGCTTGTTTTCTATTTCTATCATTATCTATTTCTAATAGACTTTCAAACAGATTATCAATATTAAATGTATTATCTAGTTCATTTTGTAATGCTTTAGCAGTAATGTTATCTCTTGACAAGGTGTAAAAATCTTCATCAACACATAATTTTCGTACTTCCTGAATGCTGTTTTTCGTACTGCCTACTATTAAACAAGGGTTTTCACCATCTACTTCTCGAACAGGTTCTTGAGTTAAATCTGATCTTATAAAATTTAGGACTTTTATAATTTTTATTGTGCTACGATTATTTTTTAAGATTTGATAATGGGACATTCCATCTAAACTAAAACTTAAAAAAAGTCCTAACTCAGCTCCCTGAAATTTATAAATAGATTGGGCAGGGTCACCTATGCATCCCACTATAGTCTCTGTTTCCGCAATTTTTTCAATAATTAAAAGTTGAATTGGATTGCAATCTTGGAATTCGTCAATAAAAAAGTATGGGAATTTAGCCCGAACTACCTCTAAAATGAATGGATACTGTTCAATTAATTGATAACTAAAGAATAAAACATCATCATGATGGATATTTCCTAATTTCCAATGTTCTTTTCTATATTCAATATAGCTATTTTTTTTAATACTTATATTTGTAACCTTACCTAGATAAGTTTTATTAATTGGAAGACCTAAAAATAATTCACCACTATCCGTCATTTGCCATTGAATTGCATCCAAAGCTTTTAAAATGTTAGCTTTTCCTTTTAGTAACGATTGCTGTGATGTTGACTTCAGCCAATTACTTATCTTGCTATGTGAGTGATTAAGTTCATCATGCCCATCAAGTTTGGAATAGTCTAAGTCATACTCGTCTGCTATCAAAAAAGCATATGGTTTAAGAATATGACGATATAGAAAACTATGAATCGTTGAAACATCTACTAGGATTGCTGAAGTACCCAACCTATTCAAAATAGTTTCAACAGCTATATTCGTATAAGTGATACAGGCAATTTTCCGTACTTTACCAAGCCGATTTGAGTGATGAAGCACATTTCTTATATGTTCAACTAACCAATGTGTCTTACCTGCTCCAGGACCAGCACTAACTTTAAAATGATGCTCAATATCATCAAGCCTTTTATTGGAATCTATCTGAATTATTGACATAAAAATTCAATAGCCTCTTTAATGTAAGTAGGGACAATAAAATCTTTAAAATCAGCTGTGCCTTTTTTTTCTAAATTTTCTTCTAATATTCTTGCTAATTCTAAAGCATTCTCACCTTTTCCTACTGAGTTTAGATAACGTGCGGCTATAATAGCTTGAATTTTATTATCACCTGTCCATTCTGGTTTTGAATTAGCCCGAATATTTTCAATAATTCGCTTATTTTCATCATTTTTAACTTTTAAAAGAGCAATAATATCATCTAGGGTCTTATTTTCTTTATGTGCTACCATCAAATTTTTAATTTCATTTTGGTTTGACATAAAATCAGTGACCAAAAATTCTGCCGTAGGATTTGCTCTTAATATTTCATATTCTAATGTTTTTCCTAAAATATTATCTGGACTGAAAAATGAAATATTAGGATGTGCCTTGTAAGCACTAGGGCATATATTTTGTTTATATTCAAATTCAAGAGGGTTTAATTCAAACTCAAATGGATAACATTTTTGGTAATTCAACCTTTCTTCTAATAAACTATCATCAGCTGTAGTTGCTGTAGTTGCTGTAGTTGCTGTAGTTGCTGTAGTTGCTGTAGTTGCTGTAAGTTTTATTTTTTTTCGCTCTGGGTCAATATCTGTAATACATGCAACTTTTTTTAATATGGTATTTGGAACATTGCTATCAAATAAATGTAGAAAATGCGTGAAATACCTACCACCAACATTTACTACTGCAACATGATGATCTTCTAACGATTTGCCAATATATCTAGCAAAAATAGACATTAGTAATTGCTCAGCAATACCTTCTACAAATAAAATTTTCTGGGCAAATAAAATATCTGATTTCGTAGCATCTAGAAACCTTTGTACATATCTCTTACTCTGTCCATCACTAGGAAAAATCTTATCAGGGTAGCTAACTTTTGTATCTTCTGCTTGTTTATACAAGCAAATAATTTCTGAAAGTGAAACCGCAGATGTAATATGGGTGGAGTGTGAAGTTACGAAAATTTGTCGTACTTTACCTTCTTTTTTATTCTTCTTTAAAAATTGTAGGAACTTATATTGCATTGCTGGATGGAGATGGGCTTCAGGCTCTTCAATAACTAATGCTGAAAATACTTTTGCATTATCACCCATATACTTTCCGTCAGAATTTACTTGCATTTTTGCAAGTAATAAAGACATGAAAATTAGATTGTTATAACCCAAACCATTATGAGTTGCTGGTATTTTAATCCCTGTTTCATATTCAATAATTAATCTTAGGAAAGAAAACATTTCTATATCTGAAATATTACCTTCAAAATTAGGTTTAGCCTTATTAAATGAAGCTCCTGTTCCATCAGCATAAGATAATATTTGTTCTTTCCCTAATTCCATACGCTTTTGAATAGAATTAATTACTGGTTCAATGTCTGATAAAAAGTTATTTTTTCGTGTTTTAATTTCTGTAATTTTATTTTCTTCAGATTTTATGGAATCACTTTTAATGTCATAGTCCATGAAGAAATCAAATACATTTTTTAATAATGTATTTTTCCCAGTTAGCATATCCCTTTCTACATCTCGGATCGCATCTAAGAATTGAAAATCAAACTTGCTGAGTGATTCCCCATCTGCTATAGCATGATTAGCAATCTCGCCACCGTAAATTTTATAAGAATAAAGTCGTATAAATTCATTTTTTATTGTTTTCCATGCAGTATTTCGACAATTTTCCTGAGTTTCATCAATTTCTGACATGGCTAAGATATATTTAGGAACTTCTTTTTCTGGAAGAAAAAATTCATAAGTCAATTTAGCCTCAAAATCAGATTCTAGCTTAGTCAGCCAATTTGCAATCATAGCTAAATCATCTGGTAATGAATCACATCCTTTTTTTAAAGTGACTTGAATACTTATCTTCGGGGGGGATATCTTTAGCTCTGAAAATGCAACATTTTTATTAAAGTCATCTACATCTAATCTTTTATTTTTATCAGGATTTACAACTAATGAAAGAGCTGTCAATAAATTAGTTTTTCCAGCATTGTTATGACCAATTATTACATTTACACCTTCATTAAAACTTATTTCTTGATGTTTAAAATTACGAAAATTCTCTATTTCGATCTTTGATATAAACATTTATCCCTCACCCAAAAAATTATTTTAAAGTTTACTCTCAAGTATTTTGAATTAAATAAGACAACACTTAGTAGTGTTGTCTTATTTAACAATTTTAATTTGTTAATAAAATCTGATTAATCTGTTCTTGTAAACTACGTCCAACTTCATCTTGCTTTTTAGCCATCAAGAATATTCGTTTGCTCTGACTGTCCTTAGCCCATTGTTTCCCGATAGCATTCTTCACACGAGCATCATCAGCAGTATCTAAATGACTACCTTTGTACTCCAAAACAAAAATAGAACCATCAACCAATTCAGCTACAAAGTCAGGGTAAAAATAGTCTTTTTCAGTTGGTAGCGGCTTTGTTGCACAAACCTAGCATGGAAGGCTTATTCAGCAATATAATTTCAAAATGAATAAACCTGCCCCTAAAATCTATCGTACAACCAATTGGTCATCCTATAATCGAGCCTTAATCAACCGGGGTAATATTTCCATTTGGTTTGATCCAAAGACCCAGTGGTATGCACAATCACAAGGCAAGCAAGGTCGAAATCAGACCTACTCCGATACAGCGATTCAATGCTGCTTAATGATCAAATCTCTATTTCGACTCTCTTTACGTATGGTCACAGGTTTTGTTCAAAGTCTGATTAAACTCTCTGGATTAGATTGGACAGCGCCGGATTACACTACGCTTTGCAGAAGACAAAAACATATTGATATTGCGATTAGCTATGAAAAAAGTAGTGATGGTCTGCATCTACTCGTAGACTCTACTGGTTTGAAGTTTCTAGGTGAAGGTGAATGGAAATGCAAGAAACATGGGGCTGAATATCGTCGTCAATGGCGTAAGCTGCATATTGCTATAGATGCTAAAACTCTTCAAATACGTGCTGTACAGCTCACTACAAATGATGTTGGTGATTCTCAAGTACTTGAAGATTTACTTTCTCAAATTCCCTTGGATGAGAAAATTGATTCTGTTTATACAGATGGTGCTTATGACACAAAGCATTGCCGACAAGTCATTTTAGATCGAGATGCACATGCGATCATTCCACCGAGGAAAAATGCAAAGCCTTGGAAAGATCAGCAAGCGAGGTCTATCGAGCGGAACGAGTTATTAAAGACAGTCAAACGTCTAGGTAGATCGCTTTGGAAAAAGTGGTCTGGTTATCACCGTCGGAGTTTGGTTGAAACGAAGATGCATTGCATCAAATTATTAGGCGATAAATTAACAGCAAGGAGTTTTCCTAGTCAGGTGAATGAGATCCACGCACGCATGGCAGTCTTGAATAAATTCACAGAATTAGGTCGTCCTCATACCCAAGTTGTCTCTTAAATTTGGCTCACCTAGGGGAGCTCAGCCTTTCAAGCCTTTATGCAACAAAGCC
>NZ_JCAKNA010000031.1:0-25350 GCF_059515885.1 Acinetobacter sp. FY683
CTGGCCATGATTGCAGAAATGGAAAATCTAGTTGCAGTCGATGAACCAGAACAAGCGGAAAATCTAGTTGCAGCAGATGAATCAGATCCTCTGGCCATGATTGCAGAAATGGAAAATCTGGTTGCAGCAGATGAATCAGATCCTCTGGCCATGATTGCAGAAATGGAAAATCTGGTTGCAGTCGATGAACCAGAACAAGCGGAAAATCTAGTTGCAGCAGATGAATCAGATCCTCTGGCCATGATTGCAGAAATGGAAAATCTGGTTGCAGTCGATGAACCAGAACAAGTGGAAAATCTAGTTGCAGTCGATGAAGGTCAAAACGGATCTATAGAAAATTCAGATATTGATGACGTTTATCAGGCGTTTTCAGACCAAGTTAATTCTAAATAAGGAAACTATCATGAAAAAAATCTCTCTTACATTTATCAGCCTTGCCCTATCTTTTTCAGTTGTGGGCTGTACTTCAAATAAAGCCGTGACCAGTCCTAATGGCTTTTCATCTAAAGCGGTTAATCAGCCTGACACTGTAAAAAACTATATGCAAAGCATAGCTGTATATCAGCAAAATAAAGATTTAAGCACTGAAACTGAAAGACAAATTGCACTTCTAACAGACAAATATATTCAAACCAAAATGATTATTGACGAAGCAGCACGTCGCCAAAATATTTCTAATCAATAAGGACTTGATCATGACTGAAGCAAACAAGGTCGATAAACCTAGTTTTAATAAAGAACAAACAGGCTATACCAAACTTGGCCAGACGTTAGAAACAAATCAAGCTGAAGTCAATTCGATTGAAAAAGCTGAAAATATAGATATTTCAAAAAGTACAAAAGGTATTAATCAAGATCCTGAAGAAACTAAGGTAACTGATACCAAAAAGCTAAAAGCTGATGACAGTAAAGAATCTAGTGAAGAAGGCATACCTAAAGCATTGCTCAATAAATATTATGTGGTAGATGACAAATATCACTTTAAAGGTAATCCTGAAAAAGTAGCTTTTGAAGATTCTGGAAAAGCTTTAAAAACCACAATTGATGATAAACATATTGCTGCTTCAATGGTGGAGGTAGCAAAAGCTAAAAAATGGGAAACAATACAGGTTAAAGGCTCTGAAGAATTTAAACGGAATGTATGGCTTGAAGCTTCAATGAAGGGCATGACAGTAAAGGGTTATGAACCTCGTGATATTGATCTAGCCTTGCTCAATGATATGAAAAAAGAACAAGGTAAAGAGGTAGTTCACAATACTATTGAAAAGGGTAATGAACGCCAGAAAGAGAAGCCTTTAAATGAGAAGGATAAAGTAGATCCTGCACAGGAACGGAAGGAAAAAATTAATAACCTGTCAGAACAGGAAAAAGCTTTACTGACAGTTTTTGATAAAAAAATGAAAGCTGACGGTTTCACAGAAAAGCAGCGCACAGCCAGTATAGACGTTGCGGTTGAACAGCTTAATCAGAAAAAAATGCACGTTGGAAAATTAGTAGATCATGGTGAAGCACCTTATAAGCATGATCCTAAAAATAACAGTAGCTACTACGCCACTATTGAAAATAGTAAAGGTGAAAAAAGTACAATCTGGGCGAAGGATCTGGAACGTACTTTGAAAGAACAAAATATCATTAAGAATGATGATATTGTCCTGACCTATAAAGGGTCTAACAAAGTCGAAGTGAATACTAAAGAAATTGATCCTAAAACTGGACTGCCAACAGGCGCAAGAGTTCAAACATTGGCAAATAAAGGGAAGTGGGAAGCTCAAAGCTTGAGTAAATTGAAAGAAACAACTGAAAAAGCTTTAACCAAAAATGATAAAACTAAGCTTCAGATTCAACATAATGCCGATATTCAAAATCAGAAATTTCATAAGCCAAAATTAACGGCTTATGATGCCAATGCTCCAAAACAGCAGCCAGTACAGCAGCCACAAGTTAAAACTCAAGAGAGAAATAAAAATAAAGATATATCTCGATAATCTAGGCCACGAAAACACCCATTACGGGTGTTTTTTTATATCCCGCTACTAGATCAAATGGGAGCAGTTTATTTTCTGCGGTCGCCATTTAAAAAGCACAGCTTTTTAAAGCTCACTTGAAAATCAACGGTAATCAGGGAAGGGAAAATTTAACTGATTGCGTCAGTTCGCAAAGTAGACACTTTGCTCTGATATATGTGCTATGGATCTGGATTAGATAGGTAATATAGATGCCTGGATAAACGCTGCAGCTTGCAGCTTTTATCCAAGCATCGGGATTAGACGTTTTAGAGATTATGGACCAGACAATATCATTGGCAGTCCATAATCTACTAAAACCAATAGAAGGTTAAACTTGGGATATTGCTTGTATTGTCCACCTGTGGACTATATAATCAAATTTAATCAAATTATGGACGGTATATAATGACAAATGCAGATTTTAAACTGCTAGTTGAATCATTGGGATTTTACAACCCTGAAGCGATACGCGATTATTTCAAAGCTATAGGCTTTAATGAATCTATTAACGTCCGACCAATCCAATATTGGTTAAATGGTAAGAGCGTAGCTCTCAATATGCCGATTCCAGACGATGTGGTTGAGCATTTTAAGCAGCTTGAACAAATGAAAATTGAGTTATCAGGCCAAGAGAAATTTAAGAAAAATTGCTTTCTCTACAAAGATAAATATCTAATGTGGGAAAAATTCCCTGAGCTAGAAGGGCTACCTAGTACGTACCTTAATCAACTCATGGTTCTGGTGAATATGCTACATGGTTATAGGGAAATGCAGTATTGCACAAGCTACTAGGAATCATAGAATGAAAAATCAGGATCTTTCTATTGTCGAGCTAATTAGTAAACGCAATAAAATTGTCTATACGGTTTGCGGATTATTGGTCTTACTGACAATCTTATCTTTTGCCAGATACTTTCTGAATTTTAGTATCCTTTACCTTTTAATTCTGCTTATTCCATTTTTTGTATTGATGTATTGGATGATAAGAGTTACCGAACATATAAAAGATGAGAAAAATTTAAAAGAATCTTCTTAATGAAGTGAGTAAATCGTACAACTCATGATCTAGTCTAAGATCTGTTAGTTAAATATCTAAGATGAATGGGAATAGAATCGCATATAATTCTGCATTCACAAATTTTTAGCATCGGTAGTAATTCATGGATACAGCTCTAATTCAAACGCTAAATGGAATTCTTAAGCAGTTTCCAAAATTCTGGAATGGTAAAAATCTCCAAAGATCTCTCGTGATTGATGCAATTCAAAAAAAAGAAGTGGATCTTGTAAAAGCTCTAATTAGTAACGATAAGATCAAATCCATTTATAGTACCGATGTAGATGGCATCCTAATTTTTGATTTCGATAAGCTAATTAGTCTTTTGAAATATAAAGAGTATTGGGCTGATAGTTTTACTAAGTATCGTAATAAAGTAGGCTTAACTAGTTCTGGTAAATATTTAGATTATAACTCCGATGTTATTTTAGATTTCCCTTTTAAAGATTGTATACTAGAAGGTGGTATGAGAAGGGAGGATCACGGAAAAGATGAGATTTATTATAATGAGATCATTGCCCGTGATGAAATTGATCGATTATTTTCTCCAAAAGTATTAACGAATTCTAAACGTTATACGAAAGATGGTATCGAAGAAAATATTAATAATTTTAATAATGATGATAATTTGATTATTAAAGGCAATAACTTAATTGCATTAACTACTATTATGAATAGATACAAAGGATTAGTTAAGTGTATTTATATAGATCCTCCATATAATACTAGAACTGATGCTAATACATTTGTATACAACAACAATTTTAATCATTCTACATGGTTAACCTTTATGAAAAACCGTCTCGAACAAGCAAAAGAATTACTTGCGGATGACGGTGTTATATTTATAGATATAGATCATTATGAATTATTTTATTTAGGGGTCTTAGCTGACGAAATTTTTGGTTATGAGAATAGGATAGGAGTTTTATCTGTTGTTCATAACTTAAAAGGTCGCTTTAATGAATTCTTTTCAACAGCTCATGAGAATAAAATAGTTTATGCAAAAGATGCATCAAAGGTTTGCATAAAGGAATTTACACATGATAATTCACATAATTATCCTCTTGAAGACGATATTAGTCGATATAAACTAATTAATTTGCAAAGAACTGGGGATGGTTCTAAAAGAGAGGATAGACCAAATCTTTATTATTCTATTTGGTTTAACCCTAATAATGGTGAAATTTCATTAGAAAATAAAGAAGGTTTTGTTGAAATATTACCGATAGATAATGAAGGAGTTGATCGTCGTTGGAGATGGGGTAGAGATAAAGTCGAAAACGAATGGAAAACTGAAATTGTTGTAAAAGAAAAAGATGGTGTATTTAAAATATATACTAAATTGAGAATTAAGGGAGAAAAACCAAAATCTATTTGGTTGAAGCCTGAATATTCAGGAACGACAGGCACTAATGAATTGAAAAAACTCTTAGGTGATAAAGTTTTTTCATATCCAAAATCTGTAGAGTTAGTAAAAGACTCTATTCAAATTGTTACTGAGCCTGACGACATAATTCTTGATTATCATGCAGGTAGTGGCACTACAGGACAAGCTGTCTTAGAGCTGAATCAGCAAGATAATGGTAATAGGAAATTCATTCTTATTGAACAAATGGATTATGTTCAATCTGTCACGGCTGAAAGAATTAACCAATTTATTAAAAGAGAAAATTTAGATTCTAACTTCGTATATACCGAGTTAATGGAGTTAAATTATCTTTTTATTCATAAAATTGAAAAAGCGGAAACAACAGAAGATTTGATTCAATTATTTGAACTGATGAAGACAGAAGCACATCTTAATTATGATATTGCATTAGATCAGGTATTAAATAATGAATATGAAATTGATGGAGTTGATCATTTTGTATCGTTTAGTGAGCTTGAATTAACTCAGCAAAAACAGCTTCTAATTGAAATTTTAGATAAAAATCAATTGTATGTGAATTTCTCAGAAATGGATGATCAACGATTTACTATTTCAGAAAGTGATAAAGCCTTCACAAATAGCTTTTATCAAAAGGATTGATCATGGCTAGAAATACAAAAGAAATCAAACAAGATCTTTTATTTAATCAGTTCCAAAAAATTGATAAATTTGGGCTATTTCAAGGGAATTATCAAACACCTGAGTATTTAAAATCTAACTTGAAAGATGACTTACGTTCCTATCAAGAAGAAGCCTTACGTTATCTACATTATGCACAAAGCAATAATGAAGCAGATATACGTTTCAAGCATTTGTTGTTTAATATGGCAACTGGATCAGGTAAAACGATGGTCATGGCCAGTGCAATTCTTTATTTGTTTAAGGAATATGGCTACCAAAATTACATTTTCTTTGTACATACGGATGCAATTATCCAAAAAACTAAAGAAAACCTTTTAAATAAATTATCGTCTAAATATCTTTTTGCTCAATCTATTGAAATAGAAGGGGAACGTATAGTTATTGAAGCAGTCGATACATTCCCAAGACAGCCAAGTAAAAATACCATTTACTTAAAGCTATCAACGATTCATAAAATCCATGATGAGTTGAATAGCTATAAAGAGAACAGTATTACTTATGAGGATTTAGCTGAAATTCCACTTGTTTTATTAGGAGATGAAGCGCATCACTTTAATGCTGAAACAAAAGCTAAGGGGAAATCTAAGACTTCAACAGAGTATGAGGAATTAACTTGGGAACGTACTATTGAGCGTATCCTTGCCTTAAAAGACAAAAATCGTTTATTAGAATTTACTGCGACAATTAATTTAGAAAATAAGGAAATATACCAAAAGTACAAAGATAAAATCGTTTATCAGTACGACTTAAAGAAATTTATGACTGATGGTTTTTCTAAGAAAGTTATGCTTTTAGAAGCTAATCAGCATGATGATGAAAAAATGATTGATGCCGTTTTATTAAGCCAATATCGTAAGTTAGTGGCAATTAAACACGGTATTAAGGATTTTAAACCAATTATTCTATTTAAGTCGAATAAGATTGCAATTTCTAAGGCTAAGCAAGATCAATTTACCCAAATTATCAATGATTTAACCCCAGAAAAGGTTAAGCAGCATTTAGTGAATAAACAAACACAAATTACTTCATCAAGTAGTATTTGGAATAAAGTAATTTCTTATTATCTAAATCAAAATCTGATAACAATTGTGGAAAGTATACAAGATGATTTTAAAGAGCTTAATATTTTAAACGTGAACAAATCAGATATTCTAGAAGAATATCCCGTTTTATTAAATACTTTAGAAAATCCTGATAATCCAATACGATTAATATTTGCCGTTGCGAAGGTTAATGAAGGTTGGGATGTTTTAAACTTGTATGACATTGTTCGCATAAGTGAAAGTGCATCATCAACTAAATCAGGAACTGATAGTGAAGCGCAGTTAATTGGGCGTGGAGCAAGGTACTATCCATTCATTTTGAACGATGAAAAAAGTTTTATTCGTCGTTTTGACTTAAGTACAAGTGAACTCAGTGTTTTAGAACAATTACATTATCATACGATCAATGAACCTGCTTATATTAGAACTTTGCATCAATCCTTAGAGCAAGCTGATATTGTTGTAGATACAGATGGGCAAGGTATCGTTGAACATGCCAAGCTCAAGCCTGCTTTTAAAGATTCTCACTTTTATAAACATGGACAATTATTTTTTAATGAAGTTGAAGAAATTACAGGACAAGAACGTTCGTGGACTTCATATTCATTAGAAAAACAGTATGAGATTTCTTATAAAACTGCTAATGAAGTTGGACTCGATAATCTAACTGGCAATCAAAACACTGTATTACATACGCAGACTTTACAGCTAGATCAGCGTTATTGGTTTAAAGCTTTACAGAAAATTAGGTTCTTTGAATTTAGTAATCTAAAACACTATTTCCCTGATTTAAGTAGTCTTGATGAGTTTTTATCTGATTCTCAATACTTAGGTGGATTAACAATTAATGTGAACTTACCTAGTAAGCTCAATCTAAGTGATCTTCCTCCTCGGGAGAAATTACAACTTCTGGAAACAGTTTTGACAAGGATTTCTGAGAACATTCGTCGTAACTATCAGAAATACAGAGGCACATACCGTTTTATTAGTAAACCGTTAAAAGATGTAATTACTGATTATACTGTTCATGTTGATCCAAATATGATGATCAATCAAAGAATCACATCAGAGAGTACCATTGGGAAAAAATGGTATGTCTATGATCAGGCTATCCTGAATCAGTTAGAACATAAGCTTATTAAGCTGCTAGAACAGTTTATGCAGAAACTGAATACTAAATATGATGATATTTACATTATTCGTAATGATGAGAAAACTACACGCTTTAAATTAACCGAATTTAATGGTGTCCGAGGTTTTATGCCTGATTTCATTATGTTGATGAAGGATAAGGCCAATGATGATATTTATTATCAGGTCTTTTTAGAACCAAAAGGCGATGATCGTTTGATACAAGATGCATGGAAAGAAAACATGCTAGAAAAAATAAATGATCCCAACCTTATTATGGTTGAAAGTGATGAAAATGTACGTTTAGTAGGCGTTAAATTCTTTGCTGAAAGTAAACGACATGAATTCATTAAAGACTTATCAGACAAGTTATATGACAGTCAGCAGTTAGAAGCGCAGTCATTATTAATTTAGGTTTTCCAATATGAATTAACAAACAGTAAAAAATCCGATTTCTTGAAATCGGATTTTTTTATCTATAACAATTTACGTATTGCATGAATGACAAATTAAAAAAGTAACTAAATATTCTGTATCTATAGAGTATAGTCTAACGGAACAGAATAAAACCTTAAAAACCATATTAAAAATCGTATCTATAGACTTAATATTTATTTTCGATACAATATGTACTTATATGTCTAAATCCTAACGGTACGATAATGCCTAATCAAGTGGGTTATATTCGGGTCAGTTCAACTGAACAAAATACTGAACGTCAATTGGACGGTATGCACTTAGATAAAACCTTTACAGAAAAGGCAAGCGGTGGTAGCCGTGAACGTCCACAATTGAATGCAATGCTCGAATATTTGCGTGAAGGTGACACGGTGCATGTTCACAGTATTGATCGCTTGGCACGTAATACGAATGATCTGAACGGCATTGTGAACAGTCTAAATGATCGTGGCATAACCATCATTTTTCATAAAGAAAATTTGACCTTCAGCCATGATGTAGCACAATCGGCAATAAATAAACTCATGTTTCAGATGCTTGCTGCATTTGCAGAGTTTGAACGCTCCATGATCCGTGAGCGTCAAAAGGAAGGAATTGCAAAAGCCAAAGCGAAGGGCTTATATAAGGGAAGAAAGCGGAAGGTTGACTATGTTGAAATACGAAAAGCAATGGCTGAAGAAAATTCGACATTTAGAGGTGTTGCAGAAAAGTTTAAAGTAGGGATAGCAACAGTACAAAGAGCTTTAAAAGAAGAAACTAATCAATAAGGTAGATTAATGAAGACGCTTAGGTATACAAATTTAGAAAAGATCATGACCATTTATACTGAAATTTCTACTTATATTACATTTCATAATGCGACTGGTTTAACAGATATAAATAAATCAATGGAAGATTTTTTTATATTTGCACTTAATAAAGTTCTTAATACAAAATTAATAAATGCTAATAAAGATGAATTAAATTACCCTGCAATTGACTTATATGATTTAGAAAAAAAAATAGCTGTTCAAGTTACTTCTGTTGATGATATGCAAAAAAAGAATGAAACCTTAGAAAAGTTCTATAAAAATAATCTCAATTTAAAATTTAATAAATTATATATTTTTTTTCTTAAAACAAAATCAATCATGAGTTTGCCTAAATTTGAAAACGGGCAAGATGAAAATCTTATTTCGCTTATGAACTTAACATCATTATATAAGGCTATAAGTTCCTTAGATGATGAATCTATTCAGCAAGTTGCTGATTATACTGATAAAAACTATATTTCTACTAAAAATCCTCCTACTATTTTCATCAATCCAAAAGAGATTAATATTACAGAAGAAGATATTAAAGGTTTAATTCACGGATCTGGCCAACTTATCGGTAGTGATGATATAGAGGATGATATAAGAAGGGCTGTTTTAACATATAATAATTTATTTAATATTATTAGTAAGCTTTCACAACATTCTAGGGATTTACTTATATATGTAATGAGTAATCCTATATTTGGTGAAAAAGAACTAGATTATAATATTCAATCTTATTATGTTTTAACTGATAAATTAGCAAATCATTTTCATAATTATAGAAGTTTTGCCAATGAATTAGCTGCAACAGAGATTGCTCGTTATGATTATGAGATCGTTAAATCTTTTTTTGGAGGTTATCCAGAGGCTTTAGCAGTTTTTTATAGAGGATTTCTTGAAGACGGAAATGCTTTAGCATTCTTATATGATTATTTGGGTTATGACTATGAAAAGTTAAGACAGGTGGTAGTTAACTTAGACTTTACTCTTTTAAAATAATTGATGAAGAAAAATTTTAGCCTTAATCACTTAAATGCCTTTTATCTTTAAAAGTTTGTATTTCATACACATTAAAGTTTAAACTTTGATTTTGTCACAAAATCAAAGGGGCTTTTATGAATGCGAATACAAAAGGTGGCTATAGGGAAGGTTCAGGAAGAAAGGCAATTTATAATGAACCAACTAAGACTATGCGTGTACCAGAATCGCGTATTGTAGAGATTAAAAATTTCTTAGCGGGCAATAAAAAGCCTACTTTCAATGATGTGGCTTCTATTACCTTAATTAATCCTACAACATTTAAACGTATTCCTTTGGCTTCTGAAAAAGTGGCTGCTGGTTTCCCCTCTCCCGCACAGGATTATATTGATAAAACTTTAGATATGAATGAACACCTTGTGAAAAATGAAGCTGCAACATTTGTTGTCAAAGTTGCTTCTCTTTCCATGCGTGACGCAGGCATTGAAATTGATGATGAGCTTCTAGTGGATCGTAGTCTTGAAGCTAAACACGAAGATATTGTTATTGCCTTAATTGACAATGAGTTCACCGTTAAACGGTTAATGGTTGAAGGTGATAAGTGTTGGCTTAAAGCTGAGAATCCAGAGTATGACGACATTCACCTTAATGATTGCCAAGAATTATTAATATGGGGTGTAGTGACCTTTGTCATTAAGCCATTTAGGAAACATAAATAATCTAATCCTATTGGTCTAATCTACATGGAAAATCAAAATAAGATCTTTGCTTTGGTAGACATTAATAACTGTTATGTAAGTTGTGAACGTGTCTTTAATCCAAGCCTGAATAATAAGCCAGTAATCGTATTATCTAATAATGACGGTTGTGCTGTGGCTCGTTCACAAGAAGCTAAAGACTTAGGCATAAAGATGGGTATACCTCTTTTTCAACTCAAGGATCTTGTAGAGCAGCACAACATCACAGTCCTTTCGAGTAATTATGCTCTATATGCAGAAATGTCCCGCAGATTTATAAAAGTCCTAGCTGAATTTGTTACACCTCAAGAACAAGAAATTTACTCAATTGATGAATGTTTTTTAGATCTAACTGCTTATGCTTCAAATTATGATTTAACTGTCTATGCTCATTTAATTCTGGATCGGCTCTCACGTTGGCTAGGTTTGCCGGCCTGTATCGGAATTGGAAGGACTAAAACAGAAGCAAAAATAGCGAATCATATCGCTAAAAAGAATGGTTATTTAAAAGGTGTATGTAACCTTGTTTCAATGGACTATTGTTCAATTGAGGGCTTATATCAATCTATAGAAGTTAGTGAAATATGGGGTGTTGGTAGAAAGCATACTAAAAAGCTGAATAGCCTAAGCATTAATAAAGTTTTAGATTTTGTTTGTGCATCACCCTTAATGATTAAAGATCAATTCTCTATAGTGATGCACAGAACATTATTAGAATTACAGGGAATTTCTTGTATTGAAATTGAGCAAAGTCCTAAAGCAAAAAAACAAATAATAGCAAGCCGTTCCTTTGGCCAGAAAGTTTATAGCTGTGAGGATCTTAAAGAAGCAATTACGCTTTATGTTCAGGATGCAGTAAGCCGCTTAAGAAATGAAAAACTTTTATGTGGCTGTATAATTGGTTTTGTTCAATCTAATCCATTTGATAGCTCTGAACCTCTTTACAATAAATCTATTTCGTTTGCTCTACCCGATCCATCTGACAGCAGCTTATTACTTACTAAAATTGCGACAACAATGATTGATCAGCTATATCAGAAGAATATTGGCTTTAAAAAATGTGGGGTTATCCTCACCTGTCTTGAGCCTAAAGCTACCCATATTTATGATCTTTTTACGGACATGACTAAAATAGAATCAAGTAACAAACTTATGGATTCACTGGATGAAATTCAAAATAAGTTTGGCAAAAAGAAAATAGGCTTGGGTGCAAGTATGTTGCCTAACAGAAATTGGAATATGTCACGAAATAAGTTAACCCCCAATTACTTCAAATGGGATCAACTTATGTATGTTAAATAATTAGTCATGACTAAGATAAATTTGCTGCATGTGGCTTACCACTGAAAAACAAGGATTAACAGGAAGTGAAATTAAAGTATGCAGCCTTTATAGCTCTTTTAATAATAGTGTCAGTTATAAGCTTTAAACAGGTCTATAACCCTTACTTTGATCAAGATAAAGAAGTAAAGACATTTAACTTTAAAGGGAAGAATTTAACGGCTCTCTATCTCTATAGGGAACATGATCAGGAAATAGGTTTTAAAGAAAATCCTTCATTAAAGCCATTAGTCTTTACATGGAAAAAGCCAATTTATACCTGTTTTAATATGGTCAATGTACCTTATGACTTAGAGATATTTTTCTTTAATGCAGATAAAAAAATTATTGGATCGGCTGTAATGGAAAAATTTTCACAGCAGCAATACTGCCCTAAAGAAAATATTTTATATGCGCTGGAAGTTTTAAAAGAGCATTAAAAATGCCATACCCAATGCTATATTAAACTATTGAAAGAACTTAAAAATTTACTTAAAAATTAGGGGTTAAAATGCTTTTAAAGATAAACCATCTTAGCAATTTTGGTATATTTCAAAATTTCGTGTGGGATGAAAAAGTAATTGATAAACAATCAAAAATTAAACAATTTAAAAGATTAAATGTCATTTATGCGCGAAATTACTCAGGTAAAACAACACTTTCTCGACTGATGCAATGTGTAGAGTTTAAACAAAACAATCCTTACTATAATGGGTGTAGCTATGAATTGAAATTTGAAAATAATCAAAGTTACCTTGCTCATACCATTCAGAATTGTTCTCGTAATGTAAGGGTGTACAACAAGGATTTTGTAGAAAATAACTTGGGTTGGGATAAAGACTCTAAGGGCAACATCAAAGCATTTAGCGTAATGGGACAGGAAAATATCGAAATTGCAAAAATTATAGAAAAAATAAAACTATATTTAGAGGAAGATATAAATAATCCTAAGACCTTTAGTTATTATATTACTCAAGCAAAATCAAAACTTATAGAAACAGAAGCAAAAGAAAAATCTGAGAAGAACAAACTAAAAGAAGAATGCGCCAAACATGCAAGAAAACTTAAAGAAAATCGAAGTATATATGGTGTTAAAGCCATGTATGAAAGGACTGATCTTGAAAGAGATTTAAGAGAAATTAAGCCTCATTATTATGTCCCCCTGTCTGATGAAATGATCCAAAAACTTGAATTACAGATACAAGATATTGAAAAGTCAGATATTGATGACATCAAATTAATCTTGATTAATATATCAACAATTTGGAAAGAATTTGAAGCGATCATGAAAGAGAAAGTGACTCCTAGTCAAATTATTCATGAGTTAGATCAGAATCAGGAATTATCGAATTGGGCATTTAATGGAGTTCAGTTGCATAAAATCAATAATCTAGATAACTGTTCATTTTGTGGTAGCGAAATTAGTGCTGATCGTTTATTAAAATTAGATAATTATTTCGATAAAAAAATTTTAGAGCTTGGTCAGAAAATTGATGATTTGATTAAACAGATCGAATCGAATAATAAAAAAATTACTAATTTTATTAACCACGAATTGCCGAATAGTGAATTGTTTTATAGAGATTTGCAGAAGGGATATATTGATAACAAGCAAAAATTAGAGCTTGAATTGGCTAAGCTATCCAATTTTAATCAGCAATTGATTGTTGAGTTAAATAAGAAAAAAAATAAATTACACACATCTATTAAAGTTGAAAATTTAAACATACCAATTGACCAATATAGTAATTTTATAACCGAAGCAGATGGGTATGTTCAGCTTCATAATGCTAGAAATCAAGACTTTATAAAAACCAAAGAGATCGCTCAAAAAAAATTAAAAGATGATAGTTTATTCAAATTCCTTCTATATATTGATTATGAGAATACTTCGGAATTAATTAAAAAATGTGTAGAAGAAAAAGAGAGAGCCAAACAGATTCAAAGCACTATTTTAGAAAATCATCAAAAATTTACAGAAGAGTTAGAGGTTCTTAAAACAAAACGTGTGTCTAAAGAATCAGGTCTTTCTCTGGTTAATGAATACTTGAATCGGTACTTTGCTGCTCATCACTTGGAACTAGTTGCCAAAGATAATAATACTTCTTTTAAAATCATAAGACATGGCATAGAAGCACAGTATTTAAGTGAGGGGGAGTGTAGCCTCATTTCATTTTGCTATTTTATGGCTACGCTGAAAGATGCTGATTTAAAAGAAACAATCGTTTGGATTGATGATCCAATTAGTAGTTTGGATAATAATAATATCTTCTTTATTTTTGGATTAATTGATTCAGAGCTGTGCAGGCCGAATGAACAAAATGAGGGGAAATATAAACAGTTATTTATTACTACACATAACTTAGAATTCTTTAAATATTTAAAGAGCATTAAACCTGTAACAAAGCGAAATGTTGAATACTTTATCATTGAACGTAATGCTACTGAAAGTCATATCAAGCTAATACCAGAACATATAAAAAAGTATTCTACAGAATACCATTACCTTTTTTCAAAAATTTATCAAATTCATAAAATTAGCGAATCTGAAATTAATGAAGATATATCCTATAATTTTGGTAATAATTTAAGAAAATTTTTGGAAGTTCACTTGGCGTTTAAGTATCCAAATAATAAAGATTACAATGATAACCTTCGATCATTTTTCTCAAATGGCCATAACTTTTCTATTATTAATCGTGTAACTAATGAAAGCTCACATCTTAAAGAACACTTAGAAAGAGGGTTAAGAGTATACGATACTAGTGAAATGAAGCAAATTGCAGACATCATAATTACAAAGCTAAAAGAAAACGATGAGTGTCAATTTAATGAGCTTTTATCAGGATTAATTTAGTTTTCAGGGATTTGAAATCGTTTATCTATTTCCTTTAGATTATTGGGTATCTAAATTTACCTCAGTAATGAGTAAAAATAAGGCACATTATTGTGCCTTATTTTATTAGCGGTCTTGCTCTTTCCCCTTGTTTTGTCCGTGTTGAGGATCGGGCTTATTAGTTTGAATCTGTGGCTGTGGCATTGGCTTTTTCATTTCTACCTGTTTCCTTAAATAGTCCACTAGATCAACTGCTAATTTTCTATCTTGTGGATCTGGTGACTGTGATAGAGCTTTAGTAATTTCCTTATAATGCGTCAATGCTTCTTTTTCTTGCTGTTTAGCTTTTTGGACACGTTCTGGACTGGCCTTATTTTTACCATATCGTTTAAACGGTTTGCCCTGCTCTTTCATTTGTTTAACTGACTGTTTTTCACCTCTATTTTTTTGTAGCCTAGCTAAACGCTTTGTTGCATTAGCTTCAATCCCTCTGGATCTTAATTTTTCAGCAAAACTTTCTCGCCATTCCTGAAGGTCTGCCTTCCTGATATTTAACCGATCCCCTTTTTCAGAAACAGCTTTAACAACAACATGCACATGTGGGTTTTCACTCGGATCTTTTGATGGGTCATTAGTGAAGGTATGCTGCACCAGCATATATTTATGGTCTTTAAAATGTTCCTCTGCAAATTCTTTTGCAGCATCATAAACGCCTTTTTCATCCGTACCTTTTGGCATAGATAGCACAATATTAAAAGCCTGCTTATATTTAGATTCTTCATCAGAAATAGGCGTACCTGACATTTGCCAATCTTCAGCAGTTTCTTCTATATCATCCTTGCCATTAACTTTATTTCCGTCCTGATCAATTCCCTCTAATTGTCCATTCCTTGTGATATATCCCATGTGGGCTTTCACCTTCCCCATAGAATTACCCCCGCCAGTAACCTTGACCATTACTTCAGGGGTCTTTTTACTGATTCTATTTAAAGTTGCTTTAACGCTATTTGGAGATGATTTAGGGGCTGATTTAGCTGAATGGCCAGAACCGTTTTTAGGCTTGGATAGATCATTTAAAAAAGTATCTAAACTTTGGGTATGATTAACACGTTTAACTTTTGAGCCGTTAAGTAGCTGCTCACCATGAGCAAGCAAAGTGCTTTGCACATCTCTGGTAGTCTTGCTGCTTCCGTTAGCCATTATTCCCACCTCTTTTTATTGCGCTCTAATAGAGAGAAAACATGCCTAACTTGAGCTTTTACTAACTGATGCACTCGCTCGACAAATTCTCTATCGTAAGATTCATGAATACCCTGATTCATATTCTTGGCCATTTGGTTTAAGTTCCTACCAATTGCCAAAAGCTGACTATTTGATTCGCCAAGTTTAAGAGCTTCTTCCTGGCTAAAGAATATTGAATCTTTTGTGACGTTAGCCGTTAAAACCGAAATGATATATTGATTCGGCTTCATGCCAACCTGTGCCGCTTTTTCATTAATAGCTTTCATTAGGCTTGGTTTAAGCCTGAGTTCCTTACGTGAAGTTTTTTCAAATACATCTAAAACATCATTCGCCTTTTCTATTTCAGATAACTTTTCATTGATCATTTTTTTGATCAAGTTGTCTGGATCTACTTCTTGATACTTGGCCAACTGATAGATTTTTTCGGCTAAATCTTTTTCTAGATTTAAGGAAAAATCTTGTCCTGAATATTCAGGATCATTCTCTTTTTGATAAGAAAGCTCTAATGCCTTTTTTAAAGGTTCACCTTTTTTTAAGCCTTGTTTCTTACATTTAGCTTCCCACCAATCAAAAATATTTTGATCAACTCGAACACCTATAACCTGACCATACGTTTTGATTTTTGTCATAACTAATTACCTGCATCGAAAGTTATATTTTCGATCACTGCTATTTTGTTAACAAAATATCATTTTTAACGGCTGTTGCCTATCCTGCCCTAGATTATATACCTTCTTTTTTCCCTCTTTTCTCCTTAGTCATGACTAAGGGTAATCAAGCTAGGTGGTCGGGATAACCCGCCCAAAAAAACCTTGCATAAGCAAGGTCTTTTTCCATTGATAGGTTTAGGCTTCTTGTAAATACTCGATTTCAAGGCTGCTGCAATCTACAGATACCTCTGTTCCATCTTCGTATTTGATCCATGCAAAACCCAAAGAAGTAGGCTTTTTATTTAGCATCAGGTTCGCTTGTCGGCCGTCATGAATAACAACTAAAAGCGGTTTTTTGATTTTGTCTGGATCTTCTTCTTTAGCTTCTGGCTGCTCTTTCTGATTCGATTGATCCATCAGTTTTTTAACTTCTGGTTCTTCTGGTTCTTCAGTCGCTTCAGCTTGATCATCCCCCTCAAAATTGAAAGATTCATTATCATCAATAATAGCGGTTTGCTCTTGGCTTTCTTGCGCCTGTGGTTCTTGATCTACTTCAGTCGCTTCAGCTTGCTTAGGTTCTTTTAACTTTTTAGATAAAGCCTGAACTCTAGATCTGATAATGTCCTGACCATTCTCTAAAGATTCATCCACCCAAGCGTTTACTTCTTCAGGGAAGGATTCCCAAAGTTTGCGTAAGTCATACAAAGTCTTTGGAGATTTAAAACCTGCATCATAAGCCTTAGATAAGCATTCTGGCATATCTACTAAAGCTAAGTGAGTAGAAATGAAAACAGGATCTTCATTTAACTTTTTAGCGATTACGTTTTTCTTCTCACCTTGCTTAATTTTCTTTTGGATGAAAAGTGCAAGCTCAATAGGTGAATGGTTAAGGCGTTCTTTATTCTCCATGACTTGATCATAATCATCATGATCATTATCAACAAAAGCAGGGATAGTTTCCTTGCCAGCCATCACTGAAGCTCTAAAACGTCTAGCTCCATAATTGATGATCCACTTGCCTTGTTCTGTTGGGTGGGGTTTAACACTAATTGGTGTTTTAACTCCACGAGCCTTGATTGATTCGACCATTTTTTGCATCTGATCTTCTGGAAACTCAACACGCGGCTGATCTGGATCTTCAAGAATATCTGTAAGTGGAATCTGTTTAGGTGTTCCGTCTGCTACTGGTGCAGAATTACCTAGATCAATACCTTCCAAAGCTGATAAATCTAACATTCCTTAAATCTCCATAAACTTGTTAATGCTTTCAAAAACTGTTTTTAATTCAGCCCATGCGGTAAAACCGCTAGTTTTACCCAATTTATTTGTAGGTATGCCTTGCGCTTGCGCTTCAGCGATTGCAGTCGTTTTTTTAACGAAGGCATAGCTACCGTCTGAGTTTTTGATCAGGTACTTTGAAAAATGCTGAACAATAGCTTTTAGGTTGTCTTTCTGAAATGGAGTTGGTTCAACAATATTCGGAAGGATGCCGATTAATTTTAAATTTGGGTTTAGCTTTTGATTAATCGCTTGGATCTGCTTGAGTAATCCACCGATGCCGTCAATAGCTTCCTGATTCAATTGAATTGGACTTAAAACATAGTCACTAACAATTAATGAAGCTACTTGGCGAATGTCGGGATTTGGATTGGTATCAATCAGGCAAACATCAAATAAAGAATCAACTGATTTTAAAAACTTCTGGTAATTGGTGGCAAAGTTGTTATGCAAAGTGCCATTTTTTTCAATAGCTGTTAATTCTGGTGTTGCTTGTACCAAAGTAAAGGCTTCAGGATTTGAAATAGTTTGATCTTCTTTGGTCAGCATGTCGAATGCAGATACATTAGCTACAGTCACAGCCCCGCCAGTAATCAATGCTTTTGTAGTGTTCTTCTGGTGGTCTAGATCAATTACTAATACACGCAAGCCCAAAGAGTTTAAATAGTGTGCATACTGGCAAATGATTGCAGATTTACCCACACCGCCCTTTTGATTTGAAGCAACAACTTTTTTCATATTTCACCTAGTTTAATGGCTTATTAAGGGTCGCCCTATTGCGTCCTTATGCTGTATATTCTAACGTCCACCTGTGGACATTGCAAGCATTTTCTTAGTCATGACTAAGTTTTTTATCATAAAAAAATCCTCCCATAAAGGGAGGACGTAAATTAAAAATCTTCAGGATAACCGATTGTTATGACTGGCTCTCCTTGATCTCCACCATGAACGTGCAATTCTAAAATATGATTTCTCTTGCGACCTGCGCCTGTGATAATCACAGTAAAACGTACCGCACTAGGGCTTAGGTGTGTCTTATATGCTCGGCTCATCCATAAAATATCATGAATAACGCCCTCTAAGTCATTAAGCCATTTTTCATTTTTTACCGCCTTATCAACTACCGCCCAAAGCGCAGAAGTGAAACAGATAGGATGCTTATAATGTTCTTTTGCCAGTCCATCTAATTTAGGACTAAGAGAATTGATTGCAACTAAAAAACCATCTTCAATGGCTTGCTGACGTGTATAAACTGAAATGTATTGTTCCATGATTTTTACCTGTTTTATTTCAGGTCGCCCGATGCGTCCTGATAAAGTCATTATATCAGTCCACCTGTGGACATTCAAGCAAAAGCTTAGTCATGACTAATTTTTTATAGGGAAAATTGAGTAGAAAAATATCCGTTTTAATACCTGGCTAAACCGCTTTTCAGATGCTCTTATTTGCGATTCTTAGGCTGCTGACTGCCTTTTTTATATATGAAGCTAGGTTATCCTAGCACCGACCTGAACAGGCCAAAATGAGCGTATATAAAGCAGAACAGATAGACAATTTTTTATGTTTTTTAGGCAAGCTAAAAACCAAAAAAATCGCCACCAAAAAAAACCTCCCATTGTGGGAGGTCTAGCTTAAACGGCTAAGTTATAAGTAATTCTGTAATCTTCAAAATAACCGTTTTCATTATCTCCCCTTCTGATTCTTTCAATATGAGTAACATTGTGGGCTACTCGGCAACTAATCATGATTTTTTCAATTTCTTGAAATAGTGTTTTTTCATCAAAGATTGGAAACCAAATATTATTGTTAGATCCAGTTAAAACCTCATGACCGCAAAAATGAACCAGTTTACCTGTAGGATAGTTTGTAAAGATTGCAACTATTGAAGCTCGCATAATTAATTCCTGTTTTATTTCAGGTCGCCCGATGCGTCCTGATAAAAATCATTATATCAGTCCACCTGTGGACATTCAAGCAAAAACTTAGTCATGACTAAGAGAATTGATAAAAAAAGCCCCCTTTCGGGGACTTATTCATTAAGCGGTTAAAAGTTGTCTTTCTTCTGCCATTCTGGTTTTTTTAACTTTCTGGCTGCCGTGTAACTCTCGCATTTGATCTAAAGTCATTCGACCTCGACCATTTGATTTTTTACCAATGAAAACCCATTTACATTGCACTCGATTCCATACAAAACCCGCTTCTTTTAATTTGTCTTTGTGCTGCTTAGTATCACCAGAAACCCAAACCCAAACGCCAATAATTTCAATATCTAAACCATCCAGATTGATAATTGCATCAATAGCCTGTTTTACTTTTTTCTCAACTTCAGAGTGTTCTGAACGGCTTGACCAGAAACCACGCCCATTTTCGGAACTATCTTGATACTGATCTTTTGAAGCTTCATTAATAATGCGATTTAAAAGCTGTTCATATTCGCTGTTAATCTCCTGCATAACTTCGGTTTTACCGCCACGATCAGGATGATTTTTAAAAGCTAGTTTTTTGTACTGAAGTTTTAACTCGTCTAATGATGTAACTGATGAAAAATGTTTCATGTTTAAATACCTGTTTTATTTCAGGTCGCCCGATGCGTCCTGATAAAATCATTATATCAGTCCACCTGTGGACATTCAAGCAAAAACTTAGTCATGACTAATTTTTTTTAAATGATATAAATTCATAAAAAATAGCTATTTAAGTATTTTATCTGGTCTGCTTTTCTAATGCTTATATTTGCGTTTCTTAGGCTGCTGATAGCCTTTTTTTACCCTACGTCTAGCTACCCCACATTAAACACACAAACGCCCTAAAACGAGCTTAAAACACACAAGATGAACAACCTTTTTCCCTTAGTCATGACTAAGAATGTATAAAAAAATCCCCTTTCGGGGATCTCTTTTAAATTGGACAAGAATTAAAAATTTTATGGAATGGATCATTCCTATAAGCTGTCACTCTATACGCTTTAAGGCGTTTTTTAGTATATGGCTCAAAGGTCACTAAAAAGTGTGAGAATAGCCCACCTCCCAACTGTTCGGGCAGCATGAACATTTCAAAGTTAAAACCTCCATACGTGCGGGCAGGGGGAAGGATATTAAACTTTTCATCATATTCAGTTAGTGAAATTTCAATCGGTTCTAAATAGTTATTCTCTTTCTGAAAGAAATCTTTTTCAGTCATAACTGAAGCAGCAGCAAAGCTTTCTCCATAACTGTTTTGTAATTCTAGTATTAATTGACCTACATTCTTTTTAGTAAGACAGCAAACATATTGATCATTAAGATTGTCTAAGTAACCAAAAAAATGGACTGATTCAACTTCAGATTTCTTTAATGTATAGACTAAAACTAAATCCTGATTCATAACTAAATACCTGTTTTATTTCAGGTCGCCCGATGCGTCCTGATAAAAATCATTATATCAGTCCACCTGTGGACATTCAAGAAATAACTTAGTCATGACTAAGAAATAAAATAATGTTTAGTTAAGATCCCTAGAGGTTATATCAGAGCAAAGTGTCTACTTTGCGAACTGACGCAATCAGTTAAATTTTCCCTTCCCTGATTACCGTTGCAAGGGGCAAGCGAAGCCGACAAAATCTGTGATTTTGTCGAGCTGACCGCAGCACCGCAACTGCTCCCATTTGATCTAAAACGGGATACCTAAAGCCAGCCCGCATGGGTGGCGACCAGATAGCATAGAAAACTAAAAAATGTAGGAGGTAAGTAAGGCAAAAACTAAATATTTAAAAACTAATCAGCTAGATTTATTGGCAAAATATTACAGGTTTGGCCAAATCCTGGGAAACATTAAGTTATTGTTTTTATTATATGGTTGTAAATTGAAATTCTAAAAAAATGGCAAAATATTCCACTTAGGCTAAACGTAAACTTTTAGTCATGACTAAGGTATCAATTAGCTAATTATTAAATTTTAATATTTGGATGCGAATAGAAAAGATACTTTTTATATAGATTAATAAGAATTTTTGAAGGTTTAAAATTGAACCACCATATTGTCTTAAATTAGCGAAGTCTGTTTAAGACAATATGGTGGGTATGCTTTTTAGATATTAATCCTGATCGTCCGTGTCCTGATCGTTCTTCTTATCATTATTGCTATTGGTGATAATCCCTCGTTTTGCCTGTAACCAGAAGTAATAATCCATATCTATCGGCTTATGAGCATTAAGCTTATCTAACTTTTCAGTTAATAGAGTTCTCATGATTACCTTAGAAGTATCCTCGTCTAGATTACCTAAGAAATATCCGTAATCATTTAAAAATTCTTTGCAATTTACTAAGGTGCTGATTTGTTTTGGAGATACCTTTACTGGTGGTTTGAAATGCTTAATACGATCAGGTGCTTTAAAGTGTGATCCATCATCACTAAATGGAATTGCAGCAGCCAGATAGCCCTTTTTCATTTTATCTATAAATTTGATGTGTCCTTGCTCTTTATATTCAGTTTTAAAGCTAAAAATAAACTTAATAGCAACTACTTCCTTTCCGTTTTTTACGTTCTCAAAACTGACATTAATATTGCTAAGTTCGTTAATTTCATCCTGAGCCACATTCAAAACACGGTTTTTAAAATTGGCCAACTCTTTATATTTATCCTCACATTCAAGCATCCATCTTAATTCTTCCAGATCAATAGTGACCTCTGATGTACGCCACATATAGCTCATTAAGATCCGATACAAACGAAGGGAATAGCTCGAATTAAATAAGATAATATGCTTCAGTTCATGGCTACTAAATGACTTAGTTTTTTCATCTACTTTCTTAACTAGATCATAGAAATACTCAAAAAATTCTTTTGCGAATCTAACCTTAATACATTTAGTTGCTTTGTCATAATGGCAATAAGTCATCATCGGAACTTTAGCAGGTTCGTCAGATTCCCCATCTTTAACCAACATAGTTGGGTTATCAAATTTTGTATAAATACGTTTTAAAGCAGTTTCAGCATTTCGCTGAATTTCACGTTTATCTGTTGCAGTAAGCACTTCCTTTCTAGCCATTGGGGAGGTCAATTCTCCAAAGTTTTCGCTGCTCACATAAATGAAGTCGTCATGAGTAATTGAGGTCTTATTTTTAAGCTCATTCTTTCTCACGATGATCATTGCACAGTACATAAGCTTCTCAAGATTGAGATCAATGCTATATCTGGCAGTAGGAAAATCATTGCGGGTCACAACTAAATCGGTCAATTTTGCCCTTGTATTAGATTGTGTATAGTCCTCTAAGCCTTGTGAGCCAATAATTTTCTGCATTTTTTTGTAAATCCGTTATTCCTTATGAAATCATTATAACCATACAAGTATATTTATCAAGTATAGTTATTAATTAAGTTTATAAGATATTGTTTTTAAAATATATATTTATTAAAAATCAGTAAAATTACTTTATAACCCTGTAGTAGTATAAATAAAATAAATGTTTTTCCTGTTTAAGTATTTTCTTTTATTTCAATTAGTTACGCTGCGACAAAACGTATGGCTATTTTTAACACAAAAACCAGTTAAAAAATATTCAATTTTGAATATTTATAACTATTATATAAATATCAATAACTTACGCTGCGACAAAACGTATAGTTATGATTTTAAGCCTATACAAATATCTTTTTGAGCACCAAAAAATAAAAATCGTTCTTAAATATAATTATTTATATAAAACAACAACTTATAAGATTGTTAAGAATCTAGTTAATTCCTGAAAAATATATATAATCGTATCCAGTACGCATAATCGCAGGTTTGCGACAAAACGTATAGTTATGCGGGGAAGTTGCGACAAAACGTATAGTTTTGAGATTGCAGCATGGATTAAGGCTAAAAAATACGCAAAAATATAATAAGTTAGAGCTAAACACCTAATTAATTACTGATTTTTAAGAAAAATTTAGCCATTTTTTGTATACTATTGATAAGTCTGTGGATTATTTGCGACAAAACGTATAGGTATGTGACAAAACGTATAGTTGTAGCGACAAAACGTATAGTTATAGCGACAAAACGTATAGTTGTAGCGACAAAACGTATAGTTATAGCGACAAAACGTATAGTTATAGGCTTGTAAACTTATGTTTTACAAAAAGAAATTAAGGCTCTTAAACTGTTCTAAACACTCCTAAACTCTATTTAAACTCTTTTTAAACCCGATTCTAGTTTTTTTTAAAAAGTTTTTAGAAATGTTTAGAAGATTATTAAAGTGATATTTACATGACAAAAAGGGAAGGGATCTAAAAAAATATGAGCTTTGATATATACAAACTTTTTACAAAAGTTTTAAATTATTCATTAAAGTTTTAAACTTTTTGATATATATTAAAAGCGTTTAAAAATAATTGATGTTTTTGTGTCTTTTACACACAGTTACACTTCAGTTACATTTTTAAATTAATTATATTTTGTAAGAATCCGCACTTCACTTTTAAAAAACTAGGGATCTTGCAGAAATGGCTTTAACGATGAATGACTTGAAAACAGTCGATGACTTCAACGCCAATAACTATGGTGTTGAAATTGGTATGAACGAGCAGTTCCAATATTTTGTGACTGTTAAAGTAAATGATGTTGATCACATCATTCATACTGCATCAGGAAAAATTCGATTCACACGGAATTTACCCTTCTTGATTCAAGAGATTTGTTCAATGTGCAGCAATGCCAAAACAATATCTCTAAACTTTGAAGGCAAGTTATTCGTACTGGAAAACTCATCTAAATAGAGTGACTACTTGTGTATAAAAAATTTATTTTAGGTTTAACTTTAGCTAGTGCATCTGCCTTAGTTGCAGCTAAAGATGAAAATTATGGCTGTCGTGCTTTTATGTGCTTTGCTGGCGGTCTTAATGTTTCTGAATGTCAGTCTACAATTAGTGACGTAAAAAAAGATCTGGCTAAAGGTAAAGGCTTTCCTCACTGTTCATTCGTCAGCAGTAATCAAGACGGATCTGTTGGAGGTGGAGAAGGACAACCTAAAATTTCATCTTATACACATAATAAAAGAGTTTATCTGTATGTAGATGACAAGTTAGTCACTACAGTTAAAAAGTCCTAAGTTTTTGCAAGAAAAAAGCCTGATTTAATCAGGCTTTTTTTTCTTGTAATTGTTTATAGAAAATTCTTAAAACTTCTTTGACTGCTACACTTTTTCCGTGTTTTTCCCCGCCATAAATATCTTTTAAATATTCTAAGGCTTCCAGTGCTTCAACATCTTCAGGAACATCCATATTGAAATAAACTGAAAGTGGAGTTTTGGTAGTAGGCTTTTTTCTATATCTTTTTCTGCGATCTAATACCTTTCCTTCTGTTCCTAGTTCTTCAGTCATAACTTATCCCATTTAATAAATGTCCACAGGTGGATATTAAGTCCTTTTTAAATAATTTACTACTTATATCGGGTCGCCATTTATGAGAAGTAGCATTGCAATAGTATGTTTTAACGTGGGGTTATAACCCTTTTAATAACCTCATATTATGTACTATGTACTATATAAATCCCGCTACTAGATCAAATGGGAGCAGTTTATTTTCTGCGGTCGCCATTTAAAAAGCACAGCTTTTTAAAGCTCACTTGAAAATCAACGGTAATCAGGGAAGGGAAAATTTAACTGATTGCGTCAGTTCGCAAAGTAGACACTTTGCTCTGATATATGTGCTATGGATCTGGATTAGATAGGTAATATAGATGCCTGGATAAACGCTGCAGCTTGCAGCTTTTATCCAAGCATCG
>NZ_JCAKNA010000032.1:0-24991 GCF_059515885.1 Acinetobacter sp. FY683
TAGGGGCTGTTGACATTTCATAATGGTAACCAAATAAAGATGCAAGCTAAGGCAACAGAATTTTCATAGCTTTGCTTTAGCTTATCATAGCGTGTGGCAATGCCTCTAAAGTGCTTTAATCTAGCAAAGGCATTCTCAACTAAATGCCTGATTTTATATAAATACCAATCCATATGATCATGATTTGATAGTGTATTGGATTTCTTAGGAATATTGGCTTGAGTACCCGTATTTTCTATCTGTTCTCTCAAGGATTCAGAGTCATAACCCTTATCTGCACATAGAGTTTCTGTCTCGTTTAGGTAGAGGCTATCAACTAATTTAGGTGCCACTTTTACATCGTGGGTCGTGCCATCCTCTATTAGAAACTGAACAGGGTTCCCATGAGCATCAACAGCCAAATGAATTTTAGAACTGTTTCCACCGATACTTTTTGAAATAGCCTGATTTTTAATTCCTGTAGCATGTTGATGAGCTCTCACATGACTAGCATCAATAAATATCCACTCTAGGTCAGCATCAGATGAAATTAACTTAAATATTTTTAATAGCTTATTATCTTTCGACCATCTAGAAAATTTCTTGAATATGGAGTTTGGCTTTCCAAAAGTGGCGGGTAAATCCCGCCATGGGCAACCTGTACGGATTCTATAAAGAATAGCTTCAATAAAATTACGAAGATTTTGTTTGAGATAAATACGAAAATTACGGAAAATAGTTTCTAACTTAGACCAGTGTTGATCAGTCAACATTGTACGAGGCATAGCGAGGAGTAGATTTGGTTTGGCGATTAAATTTTACTTTCTCGCTATTTTTTTTGCACAGCAAATGTCAACAGACCCTAATATCTTTTTGGATGCTCTGCTTAAATTTTTCTCTATTATTTACTAGTTCCGCTAATTTTTGAGTATCTACACCAGTAGCCAAATGAGGCACTTTACTTGGGTCAATTTCCCCACCTGCCGACGTTGATACAAAAAGCATCCAGTCACCACTATCATCATAAGCAACTCCTATATCCAAAGTACTACCAATAAACAAAAGGTCTCCGCTAATACTTACAGAAATTTGTTTTGCTTTGTGCTTTGGTGGCTTATATTGCGTTATAGCAAGCCCTTTATTTATTGAAAATTTATTATTAGCTTGTAAAGTATCAACAATTCTTTCTTTTGGCTTTTTAATCTTTAAAATAGAGCCGACTTTAAGCTTATCCATATCTGCTAAGGGAATATTATTCTGCATCGCAATTAAAGCAAGCTTCAGCTTAAATTTTTCAGCAATTTTCCCTAAAGTATCACCTTCCTTCACTTTATATGTTGCATCAAGAAAATCATCTGAACGTCCTGCTTTAATAGCAATTTCTTCTGCTTTATTTTTTTCACCAATATAAATTTTTTGCCCAACATGAATATTATTAGGGTTTTTCATATTGTTATTTTTCATCAACTGATCAATATCTTTTTTAAAGCGCTCCGCAATTCCTTCCAAACTATCGCCTTTTTGAACTTGGTAATAATCTGATTTATGATTTGACGTTCCTTTTACAGAAGTTTGAGCTTTTCCTAGTTTGAATACTGGAATTTCTACATGAAGCTGATGTTCAATTGTTTTTAATGATATGTAAGCTTCATTTACTTTAATAGTTCTTAAATGGATCCACCCTTTACTTAATAATGGTTCACCTTTTCCATATATCTTAATATCAGAAAGTCCTGACACTTCAAATGATTCAGACTGCCCTTTAGAATTCGTTTTTTTAGGATTAAAACTCATTCCTTGAGGATTCCATTTATCTGCTAATTTTGGATCAAATTTAATTACATCATCAGTTGTACTAATTCTATACTCAAAATTAGGAACAACTTCTTTAGAGTTTTTATAATAAAAATTTATACGAAATTTTAACTTTGACAAAATCAGCCCTCCTGAGAATCAGCTTCAGAATCAATAAAAAACTCTTCTTCCGCAATAAAATCAGGATCTTCGACAAAAATTTCTAAGTTTTCAGTCTCATATGAATGAACTCTAGATGTACGTCCCCGTTCATCTAAAACCCCTTCATAATAACTATGATTATCCTTGTAAATTCGATATTTAGAACTTTCAAAATCAGATAAAAAGCTCAAATGACTTAAGTCAAAGCGCATACTTTTCTTTTCAATGCTATCAACATTAGGAAGTATTGGAAGTTGGAAACTTTGACTAGCACCTCCTTCAAGAACATGCTCGGAAGCAAAAAATTTGGCATAGCCTGCCATTTTAACCGTAATTCCTTCAGGGGAAATAATAATTTCAGTACCACCAGCCATAAAAGAGACCTGTTTAATATTTTTATATATAATTGTGATTAATTTAATTAATAACTTATAAAATATGACATTTATTACAGCAATTCAACTAAAAGATTGTGCTATCGTTGTCGCAGATAATAAATTTATATCAATAGATAAAGACAAGCCTAGTAACTATAAAGAATATTTTGATAGTAAAATTTACAGCTGGAATAAAAGTATTCTGACAGGTGTGGGTGAACACTATTTATTAGATCGCGCAATTCAACTGTTCGTACATAGTGCAGATTCAGATACCAGCAAACTTCCAACTTGCCTCCATATTTCAAGACAAATAAGAGAGCTAGAAATAGGACATCATCATCAACTTCAAATTAGTCAACTTCTCTACAGTGAAACAGGACAACTCTACAAAGTGAGTCCAACTACGCCAACTGGTCAATATAAAACCACGGCATTAAAAGATAAAGAAATTACTCTATGGCTATTTAATCCCGATGTTAGTCAAATCATGGATGAGCTACAGACCCTATACGCCACACTCAAATCTAAAGACAGCTTTCAAACAGAACAAAAATGGACAAACCACTACATAGACCAATTCAAGACCATTTATAAAAAGCACAGTGAAATTGACCCATGTGTAAGTGCAAGTTTTAATATTTATTTCCAAACACCTACTCATACCCAAGATTATTACATATCAAATACTTCTAATTAAAATACAATTGGTACTTAAATAAAATACTAGATAAAGCAACCTCCTAACTTAACTCCTTCATACAGTTTTTTCGTAAAATTATCCAATTCCTTTAGTGTTCAAAGGCAAACTTTGTTAACATCCCTGTTTTGAACATGTCTGTGATTTTTACTGCATTATGACTTCATCTTATCAGCAACAACTTGAAGCAAAAGTTGAACGTATTTCAGCGCAATTTGCCGAATTTAATCCTCCCTCATTAGAAGTTTTTGCATCTCCTGAACAAAACTTCCGTATGCGTGCAGAATTCCGTATTTGGCATACAGATGATGATATGTTCTATGCGATGTTCGAGCGCGATGAAGACAACCAAAAAACCGTTGTTCGTATAGATGAGTTTCCAATTGCAGATAAAAGCATTAATGTTTTAATGCCAAAACTACTTGAGGCGATAAAAGCTGAGCCTATTCTGTCTAAGCGTTTATTTGAAGTCGATTTTTTAGCGACACTCAGTGGTGAAATGCTGGTTACCCTTATTTATCACTGCAAACTTGAAGCAGAATGGGAAACCGCTGCAAAAGCATTATCAGAACAGTTAAATATTAAAATTTTCGGTCGTAGTCGTGGTCAAAAAGTTATTTTGACAGATGACTATGTTGTAGAAGAGCTTCAGGTTTTTGACCGTAAATTTGCTTATAAACAAATTGAAAGTAGCTTTACTCAGCCCAATGCTCAAGTATGTCAAAAAATGCTTGAATGGGCATGTAATGCAGCTGAAAAGACAGATAAAGACTTACTTGAACTTTACTGTGGTAACGGTAACTTCACCCTACCGCTTTCTTTGAAGTTTAACCGCGTATTGGCAACAGAGCTTGCAAAATCTTCTGTATACGCTGCGCAGTGGAATATCGAAAAAAATGCGATAGACAATATTCAAGTCGCGCGCTTGTCTGCTGAAGAATTTACCCAAGCTTATAATGGCGAGCGTGAATTTAGACGCTTAGAAGAAGCTGAAATTAATATTTCAAGCTACGACTTCAACACTGTATTTGTAGATCCACCGCGTGCAGGTATCGATGATGACACTTTAAAGCTTTTACAGCGCTTTGAACGTATTATTTATATCTCATGTAACCCAGATACTTTACATGACAATCTAGGTTTATTAAGCCAAACTCACCGCATTACGAAGTTTGCATTGTTCGATCAATTCCCATATACGCATCATGTAGAATCTGGCGTTTTACTTGAAAAGATTTAAACAATTTGTTTCATAAAACTAAATTGTCATAAAAGAGGTGTATTTTACATCTCTTTTTTTATATCTATAAATGAATGATTTATATTCACTTTATAAACCATGATGTACTGTTTGGCTTTTTTTTACGCCAAAATTACAAAAATATTTCACTTAAATGACTAAACCATCACAGAAGAAAGCTTGCATTATTTTTTAATATGTCTATATTTCGATCTATGTTAGGTTGCGTATGAAGGCTCTATGAGTTTTTGGCAAAAGTTGTTCTCAAATGAACAACACAACGAACATAAGAACCAGATTTCTTGTGTTGAAAATGATTGCTCTTGTAAGACAAATGAACAGCTCATTGAAGCTTTAGCGAAAGCAACAGATGAAGATGTCATTATCGGCATTAAGAAAGTTTTAGCCTCTCGAGGTTATAGCCGCAAAGAGTTAAACGAACTTCAGCATTTACCTCTACAATAGTAGTGAAAAATTGCGAAAAAGGTATTTAGGTGTAAATCTAAATACCTTTTTTATTGTGTCCAGATTCAGATTTTATTGAAACAATTTACAAATGTTTACGCTCTATGATTTAATAGTTTGACTTAAAAATAAACAATAAAAGTTAGGGATGAATATGAAAAAGTTAATTTTATTAAGTATGGGGATTACTCTTGTTTCACTTACTGCATGCAGTAAAATGACCAGCGAATGCCAAGAGTCTTGGAATAAAATGGAAAAGTTTGGTAAAAAACTTGACGTTTCTAAAGAAGAGCTTGAAAAACGTAAACATGAATTTGAAGACAACATTAAGCAAATGGATCCGAAAGAAGCTGTCAAACTTTGTTCTACTCAAAACGCTATTTTACAAATGGCTGAATAAGCATATTGAGTCTTGATATACTGCTTTAAGTGATATGGGCAATATAATTCCAACACTATGTTCGATCTAGATAAAATGTATTTTAAAGTCTATTTATGCCCTTTTCACTTTCTATGTATTAGAGATGGTCTTGTTCTAATTGAATTATGAAATTTGCTTAGGCTATTTTATGATTGCTTCTGCTTAGAGCCATTTGCTTATAAAAATACACATACTTCCAATTTATATATCAACTATCTATCGATATGTATCATTGGCTTGTATTAATGCCACGAAAATCGCTAGAATGAATGATATTTCTCGTTTTAATGTTCTTCTTTATTGTCCGTTTAATCATTTGTATCGTGATATTTGTTGTCGCTTTCGGCTATCGTAATCTGTCATCAAACGCTGTAAAATAACGAATTGATATACATTTGTAACTTTTTTGGTAAATACGTCAATGCTACAGCAGAAAAAGCGATTTCCATTAGGGTCTCATCTTATTGTTACCCACTTTGGCTATACCCATCACGGGATTTACGCTGGTCGTGGGCGTGTTATTCATTATTCAGGGTTCGCCCATTTCTTTAAAAAGCACCCCATTGAAATCACATCAATTGAAAAATTCAGCTTTGGTAAAGCAATCAAAATTCAAAAATATACCTCTCCTAAATACTCAGGTCGTAAAGTTGTACGCCGTATGCGTAGTCGTATGCATGAAAACAACTACCATCTTATAATCAACAACTGTGAACACTTATGTACATGGGCAATTACGGGTGTAGAAAGCAGCCCTCAAGTCATTAAAATGATGAATCGACTTACAACCATTGGCTATGTAAGCTCAGTAATGAGCTATATGAATGGTTTATTCTTAACGCTGACTACAACTAGCTTTGCTTTAGTCTTTTATATAAAGAAAAAATTACGTGATAAAGCAAAGAAAAAAACGAGAAAATACGAACAGCTTTTGAAAGATCAAACTGAATCTCAAGATTTGAAGCACTAACTTAAATTAGTTCAATAAACCTTTTTTTGCGATTAAAACCTCAGGAATTTCTTTATTCATCGCATCTAATGTTTCTCGCTCAATAATTCGAACAATTGAATCGAGTGCTAAATCATTATCTTGCGTACCAAAAGGCTCTTCTAATTCAGCACTTAATTCATCAAAGCCTAAAAATAAGTAAGCTATTAAAACCACCAATATAGGCGTCCATAAGCCTAAACTCGCTTCTAAGCTAAAAGGCAAAATAAAGCAAAATGAATACACGGCTCTATGTAATAAAACTGAATAAGCAAATGGTAATGGTGTCGATAAAATACGATCGCAGCCTGCTTGAATATTTCCCAAGCTCACAATGTGCTGATTTAGATTATTATAAATAATATCGCTAATATTTTTATGATGGTAAATCTGAACCAATTGAATTTGAATTTGTTCAAGCACCCATTGCGAAGGATTAACACGATTACGAATATTTTCAAATTCGGCTGTGCTAAATCCTACACTTTTTTGATAATGCTCAATACTTTGAGAAGACTGTCTTAGGCGATCTCTTAGCAAATGCGTAAATAGCATCATTCGGCTCAATAGTCGCTCTCTTTCATCAAATGAAAGAACATGACTATCACGACTTAAGTGGCGTGTTGTCGCAATTAAAGCTCCCCATAACTTACGCCCTTCCCACCAGCGGTCATAACATGCATTATTACGAAAACTTAAGAATATCGAGAGAATCACACCAAAAATAGTAAAACCAATCGCTGGTACTGTCGGTAAATCAATAAAAAGACTTTGTCGTAAATAGACCAAAATACCTGAAAGAATCACCACACCAAGCAATGCAGGCATAACTTTGGGCAAAATAGTCCCATGCCATGCAATTAACAAACTCAAACGGCTACTTCTATCACGAACAATCATCTTTTTACTCCTTCATTAAAAAAGCCCAACCAATAGGTCGGGCTTTTCGTGCTTTTCAATTACTTAGCAGGTTTAAAGCTATCTTTTAAATCTAAGATGCGGTTAAACACAGGCTTGTCGCTTGTATGATCATGTTGATCTGCAACAAAGTAACCTTCACGTTCAAATTGGAAACGATCTTCAGGATTGGCTTGTGCCAAAGCAGGTTCAATTACAGTTTGAACCACTTTTAAAGATTCAGGATTTAAGTTATCTAGGAAATCTTCACCAACTTCAGGATCTGATTCTGTGAATAAGCGATCATAAATACGAACTTCAGCAGGAATACCTTTTGTTGCAGAAACCCAATGTACAACACCTTTCACCTTACGACCTTCAGGGTTTTTACCCAAAGTTTCAGGATCAATTGAACATTTAAGCTCTACAACTTCACCATTGTCGTCTTTAATCACTTCATCACACTTAATTACATAAGCATGGCGTAAACGAACTTCACCATCCGTTGTTAAGCGTTTAAAGCCTTTTGGTGGCACTTCTTCAAAATCTTTACGATCAATGTAAATTTCAGACGTTAACGGAATAACACGTTCACCCATGTCTACGTTTGGATGACGTGAATGAACTAAGTCCATTGCTTCAGGTAAGTTTGTTAAAGTCACTTTAAGTGGATTTAACACCGCCATACCACGTGCTGCTGTATTTTCTAAAGATTGACGAATACAGTATTCAAGCATTGCAACATCAACAATACTGCCATCAACCTTCGTTACACCTACACGCTTACAGAATTCACGTAAACCTTCTGCTGTAAAGCCACGACGACGCATACCAACAACTGTAGGCATACGTGGATCATCCCAACCATTTACAAAACCACCCTCTACTAAACGACGTAACTTACGTTTAGACGTAATGGTGTAATCCACATTTAAACGGCTAGATTCGTACTGACGAGGCACCGATGGAGATTGAACCTTTTCAACAATCCAATCATAGAATGGACGATGATCTACAAACTCTAATGTACACAGTGAGTGCGTAATGCCTTCAATAGCATCTGACAATGGATGTGCATAATCGTACATTGGGTACATTTTCCACTTATCACCTGTTTGATGATGTTCAGAATGTAGTACACGATACAAAATAGGATCACGCATATGGATGTTTGGCGCTGTCATATCAATTTTGGCACGTAAAACAGCTTGTCCTTCGCCCAACTCACCATTACGCATTTGTTCGAAACGCGCTAAGTTTTCTTCAACCGTTGCATCACGTTGTGGAGAGTTTTTACCTAATTCTTGGAAATTACCACGATTTAAGCGAATTTCCTCAGGTGATTGTAAATCTACGTATGCATCACCTTGCTTAATAAGTTGAATAGCCCATGTGTAAAGCTGATCAAAATAGCTTGATGCGTAGCGTGGTGTGCCATTCCATTGGAAACCTAACCATTTTACATCGTTTGCAATACCATCGACATATTCTTGTTCTTCAGCATCAGGGTTTGTATCATCGAAACGAAGATTACATAAGCCATCAAACTCTTGTGCAATACCAAAGTTTAAGCAAATTGCTTTCACATGACCAATATGCAAGTAACCATTTGGTTCTGGCGGAAAACGTGTTACAACTTGTTGTGTGCGGCCAGCTTCTAAATCATCTGTAATGACTTGACGTACAAAGTCCAAGCCTGGCTGTTGTTCTTGCTGCACAGCTTCGACAGAAGCACTGTTACTTGGTGTCGGATTGTTCGGCAGAGATGAAACAACATCATTTGGATTCATAGTAGTAAAATCACTTTTAAAATAAAAATTTGGATAATTAAAACGCTTTTCTGTATTTTTAACAAAGAAAATAACGTTTTTACTTGCCTTGTAGTTTACAGTTTGCTTATGCTTCTCACAACCAAAAAACCCATGGCTTTCGTGTCCATGTAAAGGAGATTACACAATGAGTTTTCCTCAAGTTGAATTAAACACCAATAAAGGCCGTATTGTTCTTGAGCTTAACGCAGAAAAAGCACCTATCACAGTTGCTAACTTTTTAGAATATGTTCGTGACGGTTTCTATGATGGCGTAATTTTCCACCGTGTAATTGATGGTTTCATGATCCAAGGCGGCGGCATGGATGAAAACTTCAAAGAAAAAGCAACACGTGATGCAATCGAAAACGAAGCTGACAACGGCTTAACAAACGATTTGGGTACAATTGCAATGGCGCGTACACAAGCTCCTCATTCTGCATCTGCTCAATTCTTCATTAACGTTGGTAACAACGGTTTCCTTAACCATTCTGGTAAAACAGCACAAGGTTGGGGTTATGCAGTATTTGGTAAAGTAACTGAAGGTTTAGACGTAGTAAATGCAATTAAAGGCGTTCGTACTGGTAATCGTGGTTATCACGCTGACGTTCCTTTAGAGAACGTTGTAATCGAATCTGCTAAAATTATTGCTGAGTAATTTAGAATCCTCCCTAACCCTCCTTTAATAAAGGAAGGAGGGAATTTCCACTAATGCTTATGTGGTTTTCTCCTCCCTTTTTAAAAGGGAGGTCGGGAGGGATTTTCAAAATAGGAAACCTTAGTGACTCATCTGTTTATCTCAGATTTACACTTGTCACCCGATCACCCTCGATTAATTCGAGGGTTTTTGGCTTTGTTAAACGAATACCAAAATAAGAAAACACATCTTTATATTTTAGGCGATTGGTTTAATGCTTGGATTGGCGATGATTACAGCGCCCCGTGGTTAGATGAAATAGTTTCAGCATTACAACAGTTTAACGCATCAGGAAATGAAGTTTATTTCCAATTTGGAAATAGAGACTTTGCTTTAGGTCAAAAGTTTTTAAATCAATTTAATGGTCATTTATTAAAAGATGTCGATTATTTAGAAATTGCTCATGTAAAAATTCGTTTAGAACATGGTGACTTACTTTGTACAGATGATGTTTCTTATCAAAAATTCCGTAAAATAATTCGTAATCCCTTCGTTTTAGGCTTTTTAAAAAGTACACCTTTAGGTTTTAGACAAAAACTTGCAAATGGTTTTCGTAAAAAAAGTTCCGAAACCAAACAGACAAAGTCTTATGACATTATGGATGTGAATCAACTTGCCGTAGAAAATGCTTTAACTCATGTTGATATTTTAATTCATGGACATACACACCGCCCTGAAATTCATAATGTGAATAATAAGAAACGTATTGTTTTAGGTGATTGGCGAGAACATGAAGCGCAAATTTTAGAAATTGATGAAAACAATATAAGAGATTTCCAACTTAAAACATGGAATTATTAAAGTATCATTCAGATGAAACTTGGTTTTTTAAATTTTTAATTTCTTTGGCTAATTTATAATTCCAAAAAACAACACCACCTAATATTACTAAATATTTAACATCTAAGGCACCATATTTACGGTATTCACTAACAAGAATTAAAACCAATAAAGCAAATGCAAAAACAGTAAATAGCTTCTGTAAAGATTGCTGACGAATCTTTCCTTGAAGAGTTTTAGGCTCAATATTCAACAAAATTACATCTCCCTTAAAAAAATATATATAAAGATTAAATAAAATATTCCACCGTTATTAAATTAGCCTTACACCTCTTAACGAAACCTATATACTCAGTGAAATAATTTATATTGGAGCAAACGATGGATTTGTTAAACGTTTCAAAAACTCGCTACACCACCAAAGCTTATGACTCATCAAAAAAAATTCCACAAGAACAATTTGACCGTTTACTTAAAATCTTACGTCTAGCTCCATCTTCTATTAATATTCAACCTTGGCATTATTTTATCGCAGATAATGACAATGCTAAACAACGTATTGCAAAAGCCTTGGTTGGTCGTTATGCCTACAATGCACCAAAAGTTCTCGATTCATCACATACCATTTTGTTTTGTACCAAAGCCGATATTACCGAAGAACATTTAGAAAGCTTGCTTAGTACAGATGATCAAAATGGTCGTTTCAAAGATGAAGCCGCTAAACAAGCTCAAAAAGATGCACGTATCGGTTATGTCGACTTTTACCGCAACGAAAAAGGTGATGTTCAACGTTGGGCAGAAAATCAAACATTTATTGCACTCGGTCAAATGCTATTAGCCGCCGGCATTGAAAATATTGATGCAACACCTATTGGTGGCTTTGATGAAAAGATCATTTCAGAAGAGCTAGGCTTAACAGCTAAAGGCTTAATTCCATCTGTCATTATGACTTTGGGTTTCCGAAGTGAAAATGACTTTAATGCAAAACTTCCAAAATCACGTTTAAGTGCTGAAGAAATTTTTACAAAACTTTAATTCTTACTTTAAATAAAAAAAGGGACTTCAAGGTCCCTTTTTTATGATCTGAAGATATTGGCACACGTATTGCTTATTTTTTATACAAAACAAAAACTAGAGAATAACGATGAGTACTGCTTTTATGCCCTTAAAATTTGAATGTTCAACTTGTCATCAGCTTTATTTTCAGCACTATAAAAACTCAGAATTACATTACCCCGAATGCCCCACTTGCCATCAAAGTGGTTTACTGATTGGTACTGCTGAAGCTGATGATGTTTTAAAACATCCATATAGTGTACTTTCAAGTATTGTTAAACAGACATTGAATACGCTAGACAAAGCACACTAACAATACCCAATAAAAGCCCAATACATGAAGCGGTTTTTAATCTTTCTTTAAAGAAAATTAAACCGCTTAAAACACCCAATACAACAACTAAGATATTCATCCCTGCAAATACAATGGCAGGCGAATCTTTTAGCAACATGTGAGCTTTTACATACAATGCAATATTGGCAAAATTAAGCACTCCCAAAAACAAACCCGCACCAATATTTCTCACAGATCCGATGGTATTATGTTTAATCAAAATATATAAAACTGAAAGAATAAAAGCACAAATAAACATTAAGTTAAGTGCAACAGCAAACTGCAAACCTAGACCTGTTGTATATTTTAATAAAATATCGATACTGGCATAACCGAACCAAACCAGTGCAAGATATAAAACTCCCTGATTCCCCCCACTCGATTTGCTATAATTCGAAAACAAAATGGCAAGAACAGCCATAATCCCCAGTCCAATACCCACGAGTTTTAAATCTGAAAATTGTTCATGAAATATAAAATATGCAGCACTTAAAGATAAAACTACAGATAAACGCTGTGCAACTTCTGTCTTTAAAATTCCTGCACTTTGTAATGATTTTGATAAAAATAAAAATACACTAGGTAAAAGCACACCTAATGCAATCACCAGTAACCACGGCGTAGAAACGACAGACACATGAGCTAAATCGGGTTTAAACCAAATAAAACATAAAACACTCGCAATTGCATAATTCCAAGTGATCATTTGAATCGGTTCAAATCCTCGATTTTTCATTATTTTTAGAAAAATAGAGACTAAAACACTACACAATGCCGCAGCAAATATTAATTCCATACCATCATCTACTTATGCTTTTGTTTATAGAATTCTTTTTGTTAAATAAAAGCCCACAAATTGTGGGCTTTTATTTTTATAAACGATTACTTTCGCAATTATTTATAGCGTTCAACCATTTTCTCTAAAGAAATTGGACGAATTTTGTCAGCATTGCCCGCAGTACCAAATGCTTCATAACGATCGATACAAATTTGTTTCATTGCATCAACAGTTGCAGAGAAGAATTTACGTGGGTCAAATTCACTTGGTTTTTCAGCCATCAAACGACGCATAGCACCTGTAGACGCTAAACGTAAATCTGTATCGATGTTGATTTTACGGACACCGTGTTTGATTGCATCAACCAATTGCTCAACAGGAACACCATAAGTTTCTTTGATGTCGCCGCCAAACTCATTGATTACAGCTAACCATTCTTGAGGAACAGAGCTTGAACCGTGCATTACAAGATGCGTATTTGGTAACGCAGCATGAATTTCTTTAATACGGTCAATTGCTAAGATATCGCCTGTAGGTGGACGAGTGAACTTATAAGCACCATGAGAAGTACCTACAGCAATCGCCAATGCATCTACATTTGTATCTGCAACAAAACTACGTGCTTCTTCTACAGAAGTAAGAAGTTGAGAATGATCTAAAACGCCTTCTGCGCCTACACCATCTTCTTCACCAGCCATACCAGTTTCAAGGCTACCTAAGCAACCAATTTCACCTTCAACTGACACACCACAAGCATGCGCCATTTGAACTGTACGACGAGTTACGTCTACATTGTATTCATAACTTGTTGGTGTTTTACCATCTGCACCCAAAGAACCATCCATCATTACAGATGAGAAGCCCAATTGGATAGAACGCTGACATACATCAGGGTCTGTACCATGATCTTGGTGCATAACCACTGGAATATGCGGCCATTCTTCAATTGCAGCCAAAATTAGGTGACGTAAAAATGGTGCGCCTGCATACTTACGAGCACCCGCAGATGCTTGTACGATAACAGGTGAGTTAGTTGCATCTGCAGCTAACATAATTGCACGCATTTGTTCTAAATTGTTTACGTTAAACGCTGGTACGCCGTAAGCATGTTCGCCGGCGTGATCCAAGAGCTGGCGCAATGAAATAAGAGCCATAATATCCTCCCAGGTAATGCCACATATTCTACATTGGGATTTGTTTCAATTCAGCAACAATTCGTATCTTTTAAAAAAAAAGTCCTCATATAAAGAGGACTTTTACAAAAATATCGCGAAGTTCAGCTATTTTGCTGCCTTTTGGCTATTTTTCTTCATGTGGTGTTGCAGCATCTGCAGATGCATTTGCAATTTCAGCAGGAACATCTGTGTTCTTTTCATCAAGAACTGGTTTGTCAATTGCATCAATTGCGGCTTGTTGTTCAGCACTTACTTTTTCAGAGTCTGTAGTCACAGCCGATGCATCCACTTCAGAAGCAGGTGCTTGTTCTTGTTTTGAACATGCAGTTAATGCCAAAGATGCTACTAATAATGCCGCCAATGCTAATTGCTGTTTCATAATCTATTTACCTTAATATGCAACGATTTAATTCATTAAAGGCATAATATGACAGTGATGTTTCATTTTTATGACGAATATCTAAACAAAAAAAGGCTGACCGAAGCCAACCTTTTTTCACTTTAAATGAACGATTAAGCGCGTTCTAAAAGTGCTGCTACAGCAGGAAGCGTTTTACCTTCAACGAATTCAAGGAATGCACCACCACCTGTAGAGATATAACCAATTTTGTCTGCAACTTCGTATTTATCAATTGCAGCTAAAGTATCGCCACCACCTGCAATAGAGAAACCATTCGATTCTGCAATTGCTAGAGAAAGTGCTTTTGTACCTTCGCCAAACTGATCAACTTCAAACACGCCTACTGGACCATTCCAAAGGATTGTTTTTGAGTTTTTGATAATTTCTGCAAAAGCTTTTGCTGTTTCAGGACCAACATCAAGAATCATGTCGTTGTCTGCTACATCTTCAACTTTTTTCACAACCGCTTTAGCAGCAGCTAATGAACCTAAGAAATCTGCAAAATCAATTTCAGACGCATCTGCAACAACAACATCAGTTGGCAATGGTACAGAAACTTTTGCAGCAATCGCTTTTGCTGTGTCGATTAAATCATTTTCGCAAAGTGATTTACCAACATTGAAGCCTGCAGCTGCTAAGAATGTATTTGCAATACCACCACCTACGATAATTTGATCGCAAATATCTGAAAGTGAAGTAAGTACATCAAGCTTAGTTGAAACTTTAGAGCCTGCAACAATAGCAACCATTGGTTTTTGAGGTGTTTTAAGTGCACGACCTAAAGCATCAAGCTCTGCTGCAAGTAAAGGACCTGCCGCTGCAACTTGAGCAAAACGTGCAACGCCTTCAGTTGACGCTTCTGCACGGTGCGCTGTACCAAATGCATCCATTACGAATACATCACATAGCGCTGCATATTTTTGAGCAAGCTCAGGATTATTTTTCTTCTCACCTACGTTAAAACGGCAATTTTCAAGTAAAACAACTTGTCCTGCTTCTACTTCTACGCCATCTAGGTAATTAGTAAATAATTTAACTTCTTGACCAAGAGCTTCTGTTAAATAAGCCGCTACAGGTGCAAGAGATTGTTCAGCTTTTGGTTCACCTTCAACAGGACGACCAAGGTGAGAATAAACCATTACTGCAGCGCCTTTAGCAACAGCAGCTTTAATTGTTGGTAATGCCGCGCGTAAACGTGCATCACTTGTAATCACACCATTTTTAACAGGTACGTTTAAATCTTCACGGATTAAAACACGCTTACCAGCTAAATCTAGGTCAGTCATACGCTGAAAATTCATGTATAGCTCACTTTTTATATATCAAAACCGGCACGATTTTAAATGATTATGCAAAAAAAGGTTAGCTTCTTTTTACATAAAAGATGTAGAAAGTGGTACTTTTGATTATCATAGTCTCTAGGTCACAACGAAATTCAGTATCTATGTCCATTCATCCAGACCCAAGCATCAATTTATTGAATGTTTTAGGCGAACCTCTCGCAAGTTGTTGTTTTGACCCTATTACTGGTTATTTTCGCAATGGCTTTTGCCATACGGCTCCATCAGACATTGGGCAACATACAGTTTGTGCACAAATGACCTCTGAGTTTCTAAACTATTCTCAAAGTGTAGGTAATGATTTAACCACCCCGCTTCCTGAAGCAGGTTTCCCCGGCTTAAAACCAGGTGACTTTTGGTGTATTTGTGTGACCCGTTGGGTAGATGCCTACCAAGATGGTTGTGCACCCCCTATTAAAATTCAAGCATGTCACCAAGCGGCTCTGTCTTATGTACCGCTTGATGTTTTAATGGACTACGCAGTGTAATGAACAATATGCAACTTATTTTGGCGTCTAGTAGCCAAACCCGTAAAGAATTGATGGATCGCTTGCGCATTGATTATCAATCTATTGTTCCCGATATTGACGAATCTCCACGTGGTGAAAACCATGCCGATGATTTAGCCAAGCGCCTTGCTTTTGAAAAAGCAAAATTTATTTCAGACCAATATCCCGATGCGATTGTCATTGGATCTGATCAAGTGGCTTGGCGCGAAGGTGCTCCTGATATTTTTATTGGTAAGCCTTTAAGTAATGAAAAAGCAATTAAACAGCTTCAAGCCAATTCCGACAAAATTGTTTACTTTAGTACTGCTTTAAGTGTTCAACACAAAGCTTCTGGCTTTGAAAGAACTTTGATTGAACATTACAAAGTGAAGTTCCGTAAGCTGAATTTAGACGAAATTAAGCGTTATGTTGAAATTGAACAGCCTTTACATTGTGCTGGAAGTTTTAAATGTGAAAGCCTTGGTATTAGCCTTTTTGAAGAAATGATTGGACAAGACCAAACCACTTTAATGGGCATGCCAATGATTAAGCTATGTGGCATTTTAAGAGAATTAAAAATTTTAGTGCCTTGATTTCCTGCTCTTTCATAAAAAACCGAGTTCAATGGCTCGGTTTTTTAATTAATGTCCGTTGATCGTCAAATTACAATCATTCTAGCACCCTGATTTTTAAATCAAATCATTAGGGCTAATTAAAATTAATTTTTCTACATAAATTCGTGAAACACTGATCAAGAAGTAAGCGTGGAACGTGAAAGATCAACGAAAAAGCCCCTGATGGTAGTCAGAGGCTTTTCAAAATGTATTATATTGTTGAAATATAATAATTAAATTAAAGCATTTCGTATAACGTGTATTATGCTAATTTTAAAGAAACTAACTAATTTGTTTGCATATCCCATGAGGCAGAAACCGGATCCATAAGATCATACGTTTTTAGTGTAATTGGACTCTTAACTACCAAAACTTTTTTACCAATTAACAGTTCATAATCCTGAATCATCTGGTTAAAAATTTCTTCAAAAGAGTTATTTAAAGCACTTAATTCTTCAACCATTTTATTCAAATATTGTTTTTCATAAAACTTATAATTAGTGCTTAAAATCACTTCTAATTTCACATTGTAGTAATTCTTTTGAAGCTATAACTAGAGATTCAGGATAATGTAAAGACCAATTCCTTAATTGATTTAAGCAATTTAATTGAATTGAAATAGAATTAGGAAGTTCTGGAAGAGTAATACCGTATTTAGGAGCGTCTTTTTTTAATTTCTTTCGATACTTTCTAAATGAAACAGCCCCTTTAGTCTCATCTCCTAATAAATTACATAGAAATCTTAGAATGCCATCTTTTCTTCTAGATAATGCCTCAAATTGCGAAACTTCTATGTTATCTACATTTGAAGAATCCTTTAATTCAATCATCTCATTCAAACAGATATTTAATTGATTTTTATAATTTAATACCTCTTCAATCAAATAATTAAAATAGTAAACATGATCATATTTACTATTAAAAGAGTAATGTCTTAGAGCCATACAAAATTCCAAAATTTATTTCAGTAATATATAAATTAATGCCGAGTACTAGTTTCACGCTGACGGAGCCAAGCATCGGTCGTTCTAAACATTAAGTAATTATGCTTTCCTACATAGGCTGAGATTATGCTTCACACACCACCTCAACGTTATTAATGTTCTATTTAACATAATGGCTGTTATACGAAATGTAATTTTGAACCCAAAAGTAGAATATGTTCAATTTCTTTAAAACAGCCATGTTCAATTGTCTGTACTTGCATATCAATCTTAAAAAATAAAATCCAAGCATTTAAGCCTATTAACTTGCACCAAAACTCGTCACAAGGGACAATATACAAAATTTATTTGTAGTTATTGCAATGTCACAACCTTTAGACGTATTAGGCGGAATTACCGCTGAACAATTCCTTGCCGAATATTGGCAAAAAAAACCGCTCCTTGTTCGTAATGCAATGCCTGAAATTTCAAACATCTTAGAACCTAACGATGTCATGGAACTTGCGCTAGATGAAAATATTACGGCTCGATTAATCAAACAAAAAGACCGCGATTCAAACCAATGGTCGGTGAAATCTTCCCCTTTATTGAAAGCAGATTTCCAAAAAATGCCCAAACTTTGGACGCTTTTGGTTCAAGCAGTAGATCATTATTCATTTGACCTTGCTGAACTTTGGAAGAAATTTCCATTTATTCCGCAATGGCGCCGTGATGACATTATGGTGTCTTATGCTCCTCAAGGTGGTTCTGTAGGTAAACATTTCGACTTTTATGATGTGTTCTTAGTACAAGGTTATGGTCATAGACGTTGGCAATTAGGGCAAATGTGTGATGCCGATACAGACTTCGTTGCAGGACAACCTTTAAAACTACTTCCTGAAATGGATGTTCATTTTGATGAGGTTCTTGCACCAGGCGACTTACTGTATGTGCCACCAGGTTTATCACACTATGGTGTTGCTGAAGATGACTGCCTTACTTTCTCATTTGGTTTCCGCATGCCAAATGTGACCGATATGGTCGATCGTATTGGTGATAAAATTTCAGAAAATGAAATGCTTCGTAACCCACTTCTCGATATAGTCCGTGACCAACTTAGTTCTATTGGTCAAGTAAGTAGTAACGAATTAGAATATTTAAAAGAAAAAGTGATGGAGCAACTTCAAAACTCAAATGTGCTTGAAGATGCCATTATGACTTTAATGTCTGAGCCGAAATATCCTGAAAACATTCCTGAAGCTGAAGAAATTGGTGCTGGTGATTTAGAAGAAGCACTAGAAGAAGGTTATAAACTATGTTTAGAGCCATCATCTAGACTACTTTATACAGAACAAGATAGTGACGTTTTATTTTGGGCAAACGGTGAAGGTATCTGCATTTCAGAAGTATTTACACCACTTTTACAACAATTAGCAGATGGTCAAATACTTGAACTAAACCAAGATTTATACGATCAAGATATTCTTGAAGATATTGCCCAATTATTAAATGAATCTATTTTAATATTGGTTCCTGCCGAATAAAACCACAATCAAGTTTGATGATTTCACCTCATCAAACTTGATTTATTTATTGATATTTCAACTAGATATCCTTGGTTTTGAATTTAAAAGGTGACAAATCAACACTTGATAATTATTTCTAAAAGTTGCACTGTTAGCATATATTTAATTTTTCGGGTTAAAAAGTGTCCAGCCTATCTCAAAGCATAAGACATAAATTTTTAAATACTTTTTTTTCAAGGTACTCAGTTTGGCTGATTAGTATCATTATCGCTGTGTCACTTACATGGTTCAGAGTATTTTCTGAAATCCATTATTTACACTATTTCCTATCAGATACTGCGATTAATACAATTTGGCTGAGTACACTTGCGCTTAGTTTTTTAGGTACGTATGACATTTTACAAAAACGTCATGCCGTCTTAAAAAACTACCCGATTATGGGACATTTCCGTTATTTATTTGAAGATTTCCGTCCTGAAATTCGTCAATATTTCATTGAATCAGATCAAGATGCTTTACCATTTTCACGCATGCAACGTAGCTTAGTCTATCAACGTTCAAAAAATGAAAATGCAGATAAACCTTTTGGTTCATTGATTAATGTATATCAACAAGATTACCGCTTTATCATGCATTCGATGGCTCCTTGCAAACCCGCAGATCCATCTACTTTCCGTATTCAAATTGGTAGCGAGCAATGTACTCAACCGTATAGCTCATCAATTTTGAATATTTCAGCCATGAGTTTTGGTAGTTTAAGTGCCAATGCAATTCGTGCACTAAATAAAGGTGCAAAACTAGGTAACTTCTATCATGATACGGGTGAAGGTAGTATTAGCCCATATCATTTAGAAAATGATGGCGATATTGTTTGGGAATTAGGTAGTGGCTACTTTGGCTGCCGTACCCTAGATGGTCAATTTTCTCCTGAAGCTTTTGCAAAACAAGCAAAGCTTCCACAGGTAAAAATGATTGAGATTAAACTCTCACAAGGTGCAAAACCAGGTCATGGCGGTATTTTACCTAAAGATAAAATTTCAGAGGAAATTGCTCAAATTCGCGGTATTAGCCGTGAACACGACTGTATTTCTCCATCTACACATTCTGCTTTCTCAAATCCAATTGAGTTAATGCAATTTATCCAACAATTGCGTGAACTTTCAAATGGTAAACCTGTCGGCTTTAAACTTTGTATTGGTCAACCTTGGCAGTTTATGGCCATTGTAAAAGCTATGCTTGAAACCAAAATTGTGCCTGACTTTATTGTGGTTGATGGATCTGAAGGTGGTACAGGCGCAGCACCTATCGAACTTATTGACAATATGGGCGTTCCATTACGTGAAGGCTTACGAATTGTACATAACACTCTTGTTGGCGTAGGATTACGTAAACAAATTAAAATTGGTGCTAGTGGTAAACTCATTAGTGCTTTTGATATTGCAAGTACACTTGCTATAGGTGCCGATTGGGTAAACTCGGCTCGTGGCTTCATGTTTGCAGTAGGTTGTATTCAGGCTCAAAGCTGTCACACCAACCAATGCCCTGTTGGTGTTGCAACACAAGATAAAGAACGCCAAAAAGCAATTCACGTTCCAACCAAAGCAGACCGCGTACATAATTTCCATAAAAACACTATGCGTGCTTTAGCGGAATTACTTGCTTCTGCTGGCTTAGAGCACCCGTCTGAAATTAAATCGCATCATTTAGCACAACGTGTTAATGACCGTGAAATTAACAACTACGCACAGCTTCACTTTTGGCTAAAAGAAGGTGAACTTTTAAATTGCGATCAAGCGAACACGGATAATTTCTATTATCGTATGTGGAAAGTTGCAGACGTAAATAAATTCTAAATTTTAATATTTGAGATTAAAGAGGCTGCGGCCTCTTTTTTATTATGTTGTATTAATTCACTATTATTGGGAAGTTGCATATTCTGAAAGTTGGAGGTTTGACAACCAAAATATGTTAATCATTGATTAAATCTTAAATACATAAAAAAGCTCAAGTATTTCCAACTTGAGCTTTCCTTTTTTATATTCATTAATAATAAACTTTGCTTTGCTTTGCATGTAAAAATGCAGGAATTAAACCTGTTAATGCAGCACGAATATCGGCACGTTCATTAATTAATTGATGAGAACCTTCTTCCAACATCAACAAAGTTTGCAATCTAAACTTTTTACGAATGAAATCTATGTTGTATTTCCAATCTACTGTTTGATCCTGAGCACCTTGAGCTAACCAAACTGGTATACGACAAGATGGTCTTTGCTCCATTTCTTGCATCCATTTAGACATTGCTAAAATCCAATCCATACCCATCATTTTAGGTTGTAAAGGATCTTTTAAACGAATAAATCTTAGAAACTCAGGATTGTGATTATTTCTACGGAAATGACGTGGAACTTGCTTTTTAATTCGACGAATAATGCCTAAACCCACCGAATTGTGCCACCAAGCAGATTTTGCAGGACGCACCAATGGCGATAGCAATAAAACACGGTCAATATAAGGGTTAACTCGACGTTCAGCAAACTCAAGTACATGATGCATTAAAATTGCGCCACCTGTACTTTGCCCAATACCCAGCCATGGTTTTGGCAATTGGTCTGCTGTTTTTACATACTGATAAACAGCATGTAAAACATCTTGATAATGATCAAAATCTTTAATATTTGCAGGTGAGCCATCACTTAAGCCATGACCTGGTAAGTCGAATGTAATGACACTAAAACCCTGCTCCATCAACTCTTGAATAATAGGTTGATAAATTCCACTATGTTCTAAATAACCATGCAATAAAAATACAGTACCTTGTATTTCTTTAAAACGCGTATTTGTTAAATTAGGTTTAAAAACTTGCACATGCAACTTAAACAGCGACATAGCAACATAGCCTTGCCAATGTTCACCATCTAACAAATGAAAACCATAAAGTTTTCGATATGCTTGTAATTCCGAATTGGGAGAAAATTGGCGATGCAAATTCAGTGCTTCAAGTTTTGACGATGTAGTTTCTCTGCTAGGTACAGGTAAGTCTAACAACTTTAATTCATTTGGATTTGAAAATGGAATCTCACGCATTATGGGATCTCCCTACAATCACTTGAACCCAAGAATACATCTCGAATAGATGCCAGCATTTCATAATTTGCTCTACGGCTGTGATCATAATTTTTAACGCTAGGTCGCCAAGTTGTTAATTGTGTTGGCATGGGTGCCTCTACAGGAATTGTTTCAATACCATTTAAGGCAAATAGTCGACGCGTACGAGGCATGTGGTATTCATCTGTTACAAGAATAACCGTTGGTGCACCACCTTTCTTTTGTAATAACAGCGAGCTAAAACGTGTATTTTCACAAGTATTCATGCTTCTATCTTCTAATAATTTGGCATCAACTCCACGTGTTTTAAGCCATGCTTGCATATAAGGTGCTTCTACGCCACTTAACACAATAGGAAGTTGATATTGTTCTTCTATTTCTAACGTTTTTTCTAATCTTAAACGAGTGTAATCATTCACAACAATGGTTTTAGCATCTTTATCTAAAGTTAAACCACCACCTAATACAACAATTGCATAAGGTTTTGAATTTTGCACCTGATTTGAAACAGCATTTTGCTCTTGAATATGCTGAACATCCTCCAAAGTTTGTAAATTCACCCCTTCCTTTTGAGGCTCTACAATCTCATGCGTCAATAAAAAATCTGTGTACTTTTCCATTGCTGCTTTATTTTCAGAGTTATTTAACTCCAATAACTCTCGAACAGCAGGTATAGCTTGTGCTTCGGAACTTGATGATACTTCCAATAATGGGATGGATGCTTTAAGAGGCTCATCTTTTTCTTCTTTTTCTCGTTCTTCAACAATAGAGTTTTGCAATATTTTATAACGTGCTTGAATCGTACTTAAGTCAGAATTTGAGCCTTTTTTAAGTTCCGCCTCCATCACTTTTAAATATGCTTGACGTGCAATCCAAAGCTCTGAGCCAGGCTCAAAAGTATCATTTTCACTTAAAGAAGCAAGCTTTTGACTTTCCGCAGCTAATTCATTCACTTCTACAGGGACAAAAGCATTCAATGATTTCACGACCAATTTCGAGTAAAACGGCGAATAAATAAAAAGCATTAGACTGCCTAAAAATACAAATAACAAAGATGCTATTTGTACTAATTTCACCATTAAATGCTTTTTAGCCATTTACTATCCTGTAATTACATGGTGTTCGTGAATTAAACCATGTTCACTATATAAGACTGGTTCTGGTTCTAAAGATACACCAAATTTAGCATAAACATCATGTTGCACAGCTTTATATGTTGCCTGAACATCTGCTAAATTTGCATCTGCATAATTAACCAGCACCAAAGCTTGCTTTTGAAACATGCCTACAACACCCAGTTTTTTTCCTTTCCAACCTGTTTGATCAATCAACCAACCTGCTGCAATTTTAACTTTATTATTCGGCTGCGGATAATGCGGTAAATTCGGAAACTGCTCTGCCAATTTCAAATATGCCGCCTCATCTACCACTGGGTTTTTAAAGAAACTCCCAACATTCGGATATTCTTTAGGATCTGGTAGTTTAGCTTGGCGAATTTGAATAACTTGTGTTTGTAAATTTAATGCTGTTTTTTCTTCGCCAACGGCTGTTTTTAAATCGCCATAATTTAGCTTTAAATCTGGATGTTTTAAAAGCTTAAAAGTCACAGATACAATTACATATCTATTCGGATCATCTTTAAAAATACTATGACGATAAGAAAATTGACAATCTTTGCCTAAAATTGAACTAAATTCTTTGTTAGAGCGATCGTAAACCTGTACAGAATCTATAAACTCACCCGCTTCTACACCATAAGCCCCAATATTCTGCACAGGTGATGCACCCACTAAGCCAGGAATAAGCGCTAAATTTTGTAAACCAAATAAGTCTTGAGATGTTGTCCATAAAACAAAATCGTGCCAAACCTGACCTGCACCTACACGAATGGTTTTAGAAGCAGCATCTTCAGAAATATCTTCTATGCCTTGTATGTCTATATGAATAACAAGCGCATGCAATTGTTGAGGCAATAGCATATTGCTACCACCCGATAGAATCATCACATTCAACTGATGATCTTCAGCATAAGCTAAGGCATCTACCAATTCTTGCTTGTCTTGAACTTTAATGTAGTGCGATGTAATGACACCCAAATTCAATGTATTAAAAGCTTTAAGTTGAATTTGTGTTTGAATCTTCATATCTTAAAACCTATGCTCTTAATTCATTTTTAAAGATGTTTGCCCAAGCACGACTGCTCGATTCACATTGATCTAATACACGCTCAAAACCACTAGCACCTCCATAATATGGATCTGGCAATGCTTGCTGTTTATATTTCTCATCATGCTCGCTCATTAAAGCAATTTTTGCACGAAGTTGATTTTTATCAAATACAGCTTCTGCTTTCTTCTGAAGCATTTGAATATTTTCTAAATTTTCATGATCCATGGCTAAAATTAAATCAAAATCGATAAAATCTTGCATGGTCAATTGTCTTGCTCTTAGCGAAGATAAGTTATATCCACGTTTAAGTGCATGTTGCTGACTACGTTCATCGGGAGCCTTATTGGGATGATAATTACTCGTACCTGCCGAATCGACTACAATATTGAGTTGCTCTTGATCGCAAAATTGTCTAAGAACAACTTCTGCCGTGGGTGAACGACAGATATTTCCTAAACAAACACATAACACCTTGTATGGCGTTTGGGACGACATAGCAACCTCTTTTACACTTTTATTTTCACTGCCTTATGTTAAGTGATTTAAGAGCTTAATCCTATATAGAATTTCTATAATAATGTTGATTTACGTATTAATTTTCACCTCAGATCACGACCTTTTTTGCTAAAAATTATATTTAATCAAACTCAATAGAATAATTAAGCATGTTTTTAAACTAAACGATCATTAAAATTATCAAAAAATCGAATTTATAGATCATATTTACACACTCAAAAATTATTAGAATTTCTTAATAGATTATTATTCTTAT
>NZ_JCAKNA010000033.1:0-23327 GCF_059515885.1 Acinetobacter sp. FY683
GGCTTTGTTGCACAAACCTAGCATGGAAGGCTTATTCAGCAATATAATTTCAAAATGAATAAACCTGCCCCTAAAATCTATCGTACAACCAATTGGTCATCCTATAATCGAGCCTTAATCAACCGGGGTAATATTTCCATTTGGTTTGATCCAAAGACCCAGTGGTATGCACAATCACAAGGCAAGCAAGGTCGAAATCAGACCTACTCCGATACAGCGATTCAATGCTGCTTAATGATCAAATCTCTATTTCGACTCTCTTTACGTATGGTCACAGGTTTTGTTCAAAGTCTGATTAAACTCTCTGGATTAGATTGGACAGCGCCGGATTACACTACGCTTTGCAGAAGACAAAAACATATTGATATTGCGATTAGCTATGAAAAAAGTAGTGATGGTCTGCATCTACTCGTAGACTCTACTGGTTTGAAGTTTCTAGGTGAAGGTGAATGGAAATGCAAGAAACATGGGGCTGAATATCGTCGTCAATGGCGTAAGCTGCATATTGCTATAGATGCTAAAACTCTTCAAATACGTGCTGTACAGCTCACTACAAATGATGTTGGTGATTCTCAAGTACTTGAAGATTTACTTTCTCAAATTCCCTTGGATGAGAAAATTGATTCTGTTTATACAGATGGTGCTTATGACACAAAGCATTGCCGACAAGTCATTTTAGATCGAGATGCACATGCGATCATTCCACCGAGGAAAAATGCAAAGCCTTGGAAAGATCAGCAAGCGAGGTCTATCGAGCGGAACGAGTTATTAAAGACAGTCAAACGTCTAGGTAGATCGCTTTGGAAAAAGTGGTCTGGTTATCACCGTCGGAGTTTGGTTGAAACGAAGATGCATTGCATCAAATTATTAGGCGATAAATTAACAGCAAGGAGTTTTCCTAGTCAGGTGAATGAGATCCACGCACGCATGGCAGTCTTGAATAAATTCACAGAATTAGGTCGTCCTCATACCCAAGTTGTCTCTTAAATTTGGCTCACCTAGGGGAGCTCAGCCTTTCAAGCCTTTATGCAACAAAGCCCTGCATAACTATAATCAGCTTGATTCAACATCTGAAAACCGCCAACTCCCCCAACATAATCACCGCTATCATACTTATTATAATTCATAGTTTTAGGTAGTAGCGAATTACTACTAGTCAAGTAAATATCAAATGCTGCTTTGGTGCATATACCATAAGCACAACTAAACATTAAAGATGCAAATAAACCCAATATTATTCTATACATAGTGTTTTTCCTTATTATTTGCATGTAACACTTAGATTTAAAAAAGGCAAAGAAGTGAACAATAAGTCCTGTTCTTCTATAGAAAAATTACAGTGTTGCTGCTCCCACTGAACCTTATAATTTGTAGCTTGAACATCCTCTAAATATATTTGTTGTCCCTGACCCACTACCCCCACCAACAGCTCATTCTCATTGAAAACTTGTGCTCCCAATGGAATACTCACATTTTCATTAACTAAATCAATCAATGCCTTTTGCGATGAATTTGTATTAAATGTAATAAGTGAACTTGTATAATTTTTAGGAAGTACTTGTTTACTTGTCGAATCAATATCAACATTTAGAGGCAATGTTTGTGAGTCAACTTGAATATTATTATATTGATAAGGAATTAAATGAGGAACTATTGCATTTCCCCAATAATCAACTTTTGAATTTAAACCATTTTTTAAATGTACACCTTCAAGACCTTTAGCTCGAACAATACCGTATGTATTTCCTATTTCATTGCTGAGTGTTATCCCATATTTATGTGCAACAATTGCTCCTTGAGCTTGAATAGAATATTGCTGGCTATCTTTAAAATTTGATGAATACGTTGTAGATAATAAAACAGGGCTAGAACGATAATTTAAAGAGGTGCTAATACTTTCTTGATTTGAATTTTGATTAAAATTTATTCCATATCCAATTTGATCATATTCACCTAATGTACTTGCTATACCTAGCTTATGCGTATTGAGATTCTCTGCATGAGGAACATAAGAACCACTATATGATAATGTTGCTCTTTTCTTAGCAATATCCAGAGGCATATTCAAACTTACAACAACCTGTGTATCCGAATCATTATTTAAGCGATTAACAGATTGTAAATGTTGAACACCAATTGAATAATTTATAAGTCTATTCAGCTGATTTGAATACGTTAATTGGTATGAAATCTGACTCGGTCGAAACCAATACTGGCTTTCCGAATAGTTTGCACTTAATGTGCCAAAGTTACGCCCAAAATAATGAGAAATTGAAGTATAAAAAGATGCTTTTTCTCTTTGGTTACTATCGTATAGATTAAATGAACTATCATTTTTATTTAAATAATGAATATTCATTACATCATTAAATGAATAGTATTGATCATCCAGATAGCGTGTATATCCAAATGCTAAATTTGTTTTCTGATTAAATAATGTATTGTATTTAAAACCAATATAATCACTATCTTGAAACTCATTATGCAAATTTGCATTCATATAATTATAAAACAGTGAAACACCACCTAAATACGTATTAAAGTTCCCACCAACCGTTGTTCCAAGATAATTATCACTCAATAATAATGAAGAATATAAAGTGATTATATTATTTAAGCCATACTCCCCACTTAAGCTTAAAACTTTTTCATTATAAACATCATTATTTTGCCTATACTGCCCCAAAGCCAAATTATAACGATATTGCCCTGGTCTTAAGACCCGAATAAAAGAGTTATAGGGGATACTAAAAGACTTAATCTCCCCATTCGACTCAATAATTTCAACAAAAATAGGTCCACTTGAAACAGGACTATACATATCACCAATACTAAAACTTCCACTTGGTACAGCTTTTTCAAACAAAATCTGATTATCTTGCTTAACTCGTACAAGTGCATTCGTATTTGCATAACCCGTAATAACAGGTGCAAATGACCTTACAGAAGAAGGTAGCATTTGCTCGTCAGTTGAAAACTGTAATCCTCTTAATGACACTGTAGAATTTACATCACCACCTTGTCCATAAGAATAAAAATCTCCTAGCACTAACTGAGCTGTATACTCAGGAAATGCTTTTATGAGCTTAGTTTCATTTGTGGTGTATTTCTTTTCTTGCGCTAAAAAACTAGTGTTTCCTGAATGACGTAATTGCCATGACCCTAAATTAATGCCCGCATCTAAATTTAAAAAATCATACTTACTTGTTTTTTGATTATTATAACTAAATTCATAAAAATTATAGTTATAGCGAATAAATCCACTCGATATCCCATCTTCCCATAATATAGGATCTATATAATCTCGGGGTCGTTCATTAATGAATGATTGCGGGCTAGAAATATCTAATCGATGACGATCTAAATCCGTTTTCCAATGTATCTGTGTATCAATATAAGAACTCTCTATACAATCTTTAGAAGTATCAATGTGTTTAACAGCATCTTCTTTAAAATCAATTGCTTTAAATGATGTAAAAGGGATACAAACATTTTGATTTGTTAGATCTTCATTATTCTTAAATACATAAACTTTAGAACGCGTGATATATCTATTATTTAGATATACCTCTAAGTAATACTCCCCTTCTTGAGTAAATTTCCCACCTAGAACATCATCAAAATTTATGTTTTGATGGGGAACACCATGCAACAGATTATAATCAAAATTTAATGCATATACTGTTGAATTTGATACAATAAATGAACAACACAAAGATATTTTTCTTATTAATTTTTGTGAAATTCTCACTATAAATCCCCCCTAAAACTAGAAAGACTTACTAATTTGATATGCTGTTCCAAAATCATTAATTACGTACATTTCTACTTTATCGAAAACCCCATTATTTATTGGCTTTATTATTTTTGTTTCAAATGGTTCTAAATATCGAACACCCACCAAATCATCAGAGCGTCCATCTTTCAAAAATAATTTCTTCTTACCAAAATTGATATAATAAGGTGTAGGATTTTCAAATATAACGCTTCCATCTTGGGCTTTAACATTGATTTTATTAAAAGTATCTTCTTTTGGTTCTTTTAATGAACTCGGTCTATAAATCAATTTTAATTTGCTTTTTACTGCAAATTGAATATAACTATCTAAATGCTCTGGTTTAGGTGGTATTTCCAACACATTTAACCAAAATAATGTTTCTCTATCTTCTGAAAGCTTTTGTTTCTTATTAAAAATTATTCTTAATGACTGTCCCATTTTAGCATTTAAAGCTTTTAAGGGTGGACTTACAACAAATGGGGCTTTTGACTGACTCAAATCCGTTACTTCATTTTCTGTATCAACCCATGCTTGTACCAATAATGTTTGACTTCCAGTATTTTCAATATCGACTGAAACAAAGTTTTCCGAACTCGGATAAATGAACCTAGTCCCTGCAATAACTATACCGGCATGTGCAAATTGAACTTGCAACAATATCATAAATATAAGCACTTTATATTTATTCATCCGACATTTACTCCATGCCAGTTATAATTTTTATAATAATTTTATTTAGTCATAAACAATATTATAAGTAACTGATGTCGACACAGGACCTGCTGTCACTGGATGAACTGCAGCATAATATCTCGCCTTTAATGCAAATGTATGAGTATTCGTTGTATCTGATGATGAGCTAAATGTTAGTGGTGTATCACTTTGCCCTAAAAGCGTTGTACCTTTTAAATTAATATATGTAGCCCCATTCACCAATTCAACCTGAGCATTAGAGCCACCATTTCCAGAGAGAATCGTATTACTTAAACGACCTGTAGTTGTTACATTTGCATTGCTTGATTCAAAAAATGTACTAATATTGGCTGGCCATGGGCAATTTGTTAATGCAATTTGAAAATCTTTCTCACCAGCTGTTGTATTAATTGCTGTGAATGCACTTTTAATCACTGTTGGTAATGCAACTGTATAATTACCTGGACTAGTACCACCAATCGTACAGGTATTGTCTAAAACTTTACCAGTAATCGTAATTGTTCCATCTGCTGCATAAGCTAGTGATGGTGCTACAACCATTCCAATTAAAATTAATTTTATGATTTTCATGATTTTTCTCCAATTTTTATTTTTTTGTTTAGTATTTAATCAATAATACCGAAAAAATAGCATTTTTCAACAGTTTTATTGACGTATTTAACAAAAAAATGGGATAGTGCTAAGCACCACCCCATTATTTATAAAAATAATTGATTAAAATCAACGATTAAAAAATATACGGTCTAACAAAAATTAAGAAGAAAATTCCTAACATTAAAAACCATTTTAAAAAGTAATAAAGCGCTCTATTTGTTTGCTTCAATGCTTTCGCTTTAATACGAATTTGATAAATATAACCGAATGCCTTATTTAGCCCACCCGTTTTATCATTCGACTCATTTGGAGAACTAGCAGCAGTCATCACATTTTTTCCAAACCAATGATTAAAACGCTCCATAAGTTTTGATTTTAATGGTCGCTCAACATCAGCAAAGAAAATAATGCGGTTTTGATCTGTTGTATTTTCAGCATAGTGGATATAGGTTTCATCAAAAACAACGCTTTCCCCATCACGCCAAGAATAACGCTCACCATCTACATCAATAAAACAACGATCATCATTCGGTGTTATTAAACCTAAGTGATAACGCAATGAACCTGCGTATGGATCACGATGTCTAACCAAACGACTATCGGGTGCAAGTTCAGTAAACATTGCAGCCTTAATCGTTGGTAGTGTTTTTAATAATGCAGTTGTTTTTGGACATAATTCAGCAGCAGATGGATGTGCAGAGTCATACCATTTTAAGTAAAAACGCTTCCACCCCGTTTTAAAGAAAGAGTTAAAACCTAAATCATCATACTTTTCAGAAGCTTTGATTCCACCTTGCTCGTACAGTGCTTTTGCTTCATCACGAATCATTTCCCAGTTTTCATCTAACACTTTTAAATCTTTAAAATGCTGTGTATCGATATAAGGCTCATTAGGCACTTTCGAGAACTTGTACATGAGAAAATTAATTGGGGCAAGAATCGTTGAATGGTCAAAAAATTGACGATAAAACGTATGGCGAACTTTCCCTCGGCGCTGAATATACAAAGCAGAGGCAACAAAAATCGCCAAAATAATCCACTTAATCATAAAACCACCTAAAAATATTTTTAATTTGTCTTACATCATTAAAGACATTCATAATTGCAGAAATTATAACAAATTTTGCACACAATTCCCGCTATTGCCATCTAAATGCTGTTTTCTATTTTTCATAGTAAATGCAGCTACGCTTAATTAATTGACTTTTTTGACAAAAAATATGCTCAAATGAAACTTGAAATTTCATACTAATTTCCAATATAGAATATTATGAAACTATTAAAAAATTGAATTGAAACAATCATTTCATAATATCTATTCATAGTGAGCTAAAGTTGTAAAAAATCTATGTAAGTAAAGGTCGGATATAAATTCATGACCCTTGCGTCACGGCTTGATACAACTTGTTATGTTCTTTTTAGATATAGTTATCGTAAGATTAGTGAAGTATACCTGCGCGGGAAAGCGCATACACTTCAAAACATCAACTTAAGAAGTCCTCCAAAATAAAGGAGATCAGGCATGATCCACGCTGGCAATGCCATTACCGTCCAAATGCTTTCGGACGGAATTGCAGAATTCCGCTTTGACTTACAAGGTGAGTCGGTCAACAAATTTAACCGTGCAACAATTGAAGATTTTAAAGCTGCAATTGAAGCGGTTAAGGCAAATAACGATGTTAAAGGCTTAATTGTAACTTCGGGCAAATCTACGTTCATCGTAGGTGCAGATATTACTGAATTCGGTGATAACTTTGCACAAGGTAAACAAGCGATTGTAGATTGGGCATTGCCTGTTCATAACATTTTTAATTCTTTCGAAGATTTAGACATTCCTAAAGTAGCCGCTATTAACGGTATGGCTTTAGGTGGCGGTTTCGAAATGTGTCTTGTTTGTGACTATCGTGTCATGTCTGAACAAGCACAAGTTGGCTTACCTGAAATCAAATTAGGGATTTTCCCTGGCTTTGGTGGTACGGTTCGTTTAAGCCGTGTGATCGGTATCGACAATGCAGTTGAATGGATGGCTATGGCTAATCCTAAAAAACCTGCTGCTGCACTTAAAGATGGTGCTGTTGATGCTGTTGTTGCTGCTGAAAAACTTAACGATGCTGCTATTGACCTTGTTAAACAAGCGATTTCAGGTCGTTTAGACTGGAAAGCAAAACGTCAAGAAAAATTAGATCCTGTTAAATTAAGCCCTATCGAACAAATGATGGCATTTAACTCATCTAAAGGTGCGGTACTTTCTAAAGCAAATCCTGCACAATATCCTGCACCAAAGCTTCTTTTAGATTCTTTGCAAGCAGGTGCAAGCCTTCCACGTGATGAAGCTTTAAAAATTGAAGCACAAGGTTTTGCTAAAGCTGCGGTAACACCTCAAGCTGGCGCGTTGATTGGTTTATTCATCAACGACCAAATTGTGAAAAAAACATCTAAGCGTTATGAAAAAGGCGCTCATCCTGTAAACCAAGCTGCTGTTTTAGGTGCTGGTATTATGGGTGGTGGTATTGCTTATCAAGCGGCAAGCAAAGGTACACCAATTATCATGAAAGATATTGGTAATCCGCAACTTGCTTTAGGTATGAAAGAAGCAAATGGTTTACTAACCAAACAAGTTGAACGTAAGAAAATGACCCCTGCAAAAATGGGTGAAACACTTGCGCGCATTCGTCCATCATTAAGTTATGACGAATTTAAAGACGTTGATATTGTTATTGAAGCTGTAACTGAAAACCCGAAAGTGAAAGGCATTGTATTGTCTGAAACTGAGAAGAAAGTTCGCGAAAATACAATCATTGCATCGAACACATCTACAATTTCAATCACTCGCTTGGCTGAAAACTTAGAGCGTCCTGAAAACTTTGTAGGTATGCATTTCTTCAACCCAGTTCACATGATGCCTTTGGTTGAAGTAATCCGTGGTGAGAAGACTTCTGCAGAAGCAATTGCAACAACTGTTGTACTTGCTCAAAAAATGGGTAAAACACCAATCGTTGTAAATGACTGTCCAGGCTTCCTTGTGAACCGTGTATTGTTCCCTTACTTTGGTGCATTCGACCTTCTTCTTAAAGATGGTGCAGACTTCCAGCAAATCGATAAAGTAATGGAAAAATTCGGCTGGCCTATGGGTCCTGCTTACTTAATGGACGTTGTAGGTATTGATACTGGCGTTCACGGTGCCGAAGTAATGGCTGAAGGTTTCCCTGACCGTATGAAGCCAGACTTCAAAGGTTCAATCCAAACTATGTACGAAGCAAACCGTTTGGGTCAAAAGAACGATGTTGGTTTCTACAAGTACGAACTTGACCGTAAAGGTAAAAAAGCCAAAGTGGTTGATCCAACTGCATACGAGCTTGTTGCTTCTGTTGCAACTGCAGAAAAACGTGAATTTGATGCTCAAGAAATCATTGATCGTATGATGCTTGCTTTCTGTAATGAAACTGTTCGTTGCTTAGAAGACAATATTGTTGCGACTGCTTCTGAAGCAGATATGGCGATGATTATGGGTGTAGGTTTCCCTCCATTCCGTGGCGGTCCTGCACGTTACATCGACCAAACAGGTGTTGCTGAATACGTTGCGCTTTGCGACAAATATGCTCACTTAGGTAAAGCTTATGAAGCGCCACAAATGTTGCGTGACATGGCTGCTAACAACAAAAAATTCTACGGTTAAGGAGCAACGTGAATGGCTACTTTAAATCCACGTGACGTTGTCATCGTTGATGGTGTACGTTCAGCAATGGGTAAAACCAAAAATGGTATGTTCCGTAATGTTCGTGCTGACAGCTTATCTGCTGAATTAGTACGTGCATTGGTTGCTCGTAACCAGTTTGATACTAACGAAGTTGAAGATGTAATCTGGGGTTGTGTTAACCAAACTCTAGAACAAGGCATGAACATTGGTCGTAACATTGCATTATTGGCTGATCTTCCAAAAACTGTTGCAGGTCAAACTGTTAACCGTCTTTGTGGTTCTTCTATGCAAGCAATTCACACGGCGGCAGGTCAAATTGCGACGAACCAAGGTGATATCTTCATTATTGGTGGTGTAGAGCATATGGGTCACGTAGGGATGATGCACGGCATTGACCTTAACCCTGAAGCATCTAAGCATTATGCTAAAGCATCTAACATGATGGGCTTAACAGCTGAAATGTTAGGTCGTATGAATGGTATTTCTCGTGAAGAGCAAGATCGTTTTGGTGTGGAATCACATGTACGTGCTTGGACTGCAACACAAGAAGGTCGTTTCAAAAACGAAATTGTAGGCATTGAAGGTCACGATGCGAATGGCTTTAAACAGCTTTGCGATATCGATGAAGTTATTCGTCCTGATGCAAATCTTGAAGCATTTGCTGCGTTACGTCCTGTATTTGATCCTAAAGGTGGTTCTGTAACGGCAGCAACATCTTCTGCTTTGTCTGATGGTGCTTCTGCAATGTTATTGATGTCTGCTGAACGTGCTCAAGCTTTAGGTTTAAAACCTCGTGCTGTAATTCGCTCTATGGCGGTTGCAGGTTGCGATGCTGCAATTATGGGTTATGGCCCTGTTCCTGCAACTCAAAAAGCGCTTAAACGTGCTGGTTTGAGCATGGCAGATATTCAAACGATTGAGTTGAATGAAGCGTTTGCTGCTCAAGGTTTATCTGTTCTTAAAGGTTTAGGTCTTTATGAGAAGCAAGATATGGTGAACTTGAATGGTGGTGCTATTGCGCTTGGTCACCCATTGGGTTGTTCTGGTGCTCGTATTACGACTACGCTTCTAAACGTAATGGAGCAACAAGATACGCAAATTGGTCTTGCGACTATGTGTATCGGTCTTGGTCAAGGTATTGCGACTATTATTGAACGTGTTTAATTTTTAAATACTAAGATAAAAAGAAACCCCGCTTATTGCGGGGTTTCTTTTAGATATAGAAAAAAGATTGTGGTGGCAGTTTTTTATTACAAAAATCTTCAATACTTACAAAGAATACACCTGCATCCTTTTTAAAATTTCCAACCCTACCAACTCACTTCTACCTCTTTTTAAATTTTTACTAAAAACTCTTTTTAGAACAACACTATGAATATTTATAACATTGTTATCACTTTGTAACTTTAGTTCACTAAACACCCAATAAAATCATATACATCAAAATCTTATAACTTAAGTGAGTATTATCAACCTCTCTATTTAAATTTTCCTTTGGGGTTCCGCATGAACATGCTTAAAACTATCCTTGCAACTGCAATTATTGCATCTTCAGCAACTGCTATGGCAGCTGAAACAACAGCACCAACAATTACTCCAGTAGTAGATGCAAAAAAAGCAATTAAAGATGTAAAAAAAGAAGCATCTGCTGAAAAGAAAGAACTTCGTGCTGAAAAATATGAAGCGCTAAAATCAATCGATCAACAAAAGAAAGAAAGCAAAACTGCTGTAAAAGAATTAAGCAAAAATATTAATCAAGCTGTAAATGCAGATAGCAAAGCAATTAAAGATGTAAACAAAGCAGTAACAGCTGACCTTACAAACTCAATCGATGCTCAAGCAAAAGAAAATAAAGCTGCTGTAAAAGCAGAAGCTAAAGAAATCAAACAAATGATTGATCAAAAAGCTGAAGCTAAACAAGATAAAATGAAAAAAGACTGCTCTAAAAAAGCAGAATGTGACCAGAAAAAAGCGAAAGCTGCTGAAACAACAGAGAAAAAAGGCATTTTCTCTTGGTTCAAAAAATCTGCTTAATTTATAATTCGTAGATTAAAAAAGGATGCAAATGCATCCTTTTTTTCAAATTTCAAACCCTACAAACTTGCTTCTATCGCTTTTTGATTTTTCTGACTTACTTTCTTCATTTGCTTATCTAGCTCAAGCATTTCTTTATAAATTTGGTTGAACTGTTTCACGTGATCATCCCCCTGAAACAGAAACATATTATTCTTCGCTTGCCACTTACTCTCTTTTAAAATGGCAAATAAAGCCTGCGCCTTTGCAAAACTTTGCTGTTCAAGTTCAAATAATTCTTGCCCGTTATTTTGTTTCACTACTTCTTTCATAGATTCTGTTAAATAACGACGAAAACGCGGATTTACTTTTAAATGTTTCGCCTCGTTTAATGCCAATTCATCACGTCGTTCCATACTTTCTTGATAACGAGTCATGACCTCTTTTACAGCAATAAACATAATTTCCGTTTCTTCATATTTATTTTTTTTATCTTTTTCTAAACGATTTACATCTAAAAACTTATCCCACTTTAACGCTTTTAATTCACGTAAATACGTATTTCGAGCTTCCGCACTTTGCACCATAAAATTCAGCACAAAGTCCGCCATAATTTTATAATCGCCTTCTAAATCTGTCGTGTTTAAATCTACTGAAATTGGTTTTTGCCACTTTTGCGCTGACTCAAAAATCAATTCACCTTTATCTTGTATAACCGATTGATAAATTTCTAATTGTGCCAATTCATTTTGTTGTACTTTGTATTGATAAATTAAATATCCAAAAATACTCAATGTTGTAGCAGCAATGACTAAAACCACGCGTTTCATTGTTTTCTCCTATACAAAAGTATAGTCAATTTGAACCTTATAATTGCATGTTTTTTATACAAAATGCAATCTCCAACCGTAACAACACTTTATTTTTAAAGGTTTTATAAAATTAGAAAAAACGGTATAAACAGGTTAATTTCTTATGACATTTTGTACGTTTAACACCAAATTATGAATTTCATGCTTTAATTTATTCAAACTATCCCCACTTTAAAAACAAGTAATGAAAAAAAGAGAATTCTCATGCGTGTAGATATTTGGTCAGATGTAGTTTGCCCATTTTGTTATATTGGTAAAAAAAGATTAGAAAAAGCGGCAACTGAAGCAGGTGTAGAACTAGAAGTTCATTGGCACAGCTATCAATTAGACTCAGATGCACCTGTACGCCAAGAAATTTCAAACTCTGAGCGTTTGGCACAAAAGTATGGTCGTACGCTTGAAGAAGTTGAAGAAATGCAGCGCAATATTGCGACTATGGCAAAAGAAGAAGGAATTGAATTTAACTGGGAAGGTGCAAACTCAGGCAATACATTCAATGCGCATCGCTTAATTCACCTTGCTCAAAGTAAAGGTTTAGGTTCAGAAGCCAAAGAAGCATTATTTTTTAGTTATATGACACAAGGCTTACCAATTGGTGAGCGCGAAACGCTTGAAGATGTTGCATCTCGTATTGGTTTAAACCCTGTCGAAGTTGATGATTTACTCGATTCTGAAGAATATGCAGATTTCGTTAAATTTGATGAAGATGTGGCACGTGATCAGTTACAAGTAACAGGTGTTCCATTCTTTGTATTTGACCAGCGTGTTGCTTTAGCTGGTGCCCAACCAACTGAAGTATTTAAACAAGTTATGGAAAAAGCGCTTGAAACTCCTGCTGCAGCTGAAACAAATGCAGAAAATGCACCTACATGTGCAGATGATCAATGTGAAGTTCCGCACAAATAAAATCGTTTATTTGTTGAAAAAGCCATCTAAATAGATGGCTTTTTTCTTTGCATTTTCAATTCGATTGATTATTATTCAAAGAAGTAACGAAGTTGTTGATTCAATATATTGTTTATGTTGCTCAATTCACTGCACATAAACCACAATCACACCTAAATCTTCGAGTTCATTATGCATTTACCTCTCTTGCAAGCACTCATACGAAATGAAGTTTCTCCTCAGGCAATCAATGTTCAACATTTAATTGAAATGGCAGAGAAATATCAAAATCCGCATTCTTCAGAATATAAACTCGTTGAATTAGCACTAAATATTGTTTTAGGTAGCTACTTAAAAAAGGTGAACAAGCTCATTTGAGCCACTAAAAATGAACAATATTGAAAAAGTTAAATACATTGTAGAACTTAAAGCACTAACAGCAAGCTTAGAGCATGGTTCTCTTTCACTTTTCGAAACGGCTCAAACAAAAAAGCGCCTTCAGGATATTTGTGCTTTATTTGATGAACCTATTTTTCAACAATATCTTCCAAAAGGTTTTGTTAAAAATGAGGTCAAAATCGTTGCATCTCATCTGGCTCAACTGGGTGTTACAAACCCTAAAATATCGACACAAAAAGCAGATCCACTTCCACAAACAACGAAAATGAATACACAAAATGTGATTGTGGAAGAATCTCAAACTACACATAACCCCACATTAAAAAATGATTTAGCAGAAAATAAAGTCAATCATTCGGTCAATTTAAACGTAGAAGAACCCGTTTTATTGGAAGCCCCAATACAACAAACCACTCCAAAACTCCAACATGTTCGCCTAAATGACATAGACTTTCCTGTAACACCTATTCGCATTAATGATGCTGAATCTTCGCTATATTGTCTGCCTACTCAAGAAAATTCACGCAGTATTATTCTTATTAATGCATTAAATATTGGAAATTTGATTGATCGTCCAATTTTCATGGCAGAAGAAACAACATCTATCGGAAACTTCACCCAATATATTATATATATGGGAGCTGAAGATGAAATAGAAGCGATACATTCGCTGAAATTATACAGCCAAAATTTATCTCGTGAATTTTCAGCAATTCGGCAACTTAAATGGCAAGACTTAAAAGACGCATTGAATAGTGATGAATCACTTTTTAAAACCTATACTTCTTCCAACATCATTGTGTGGCAAAAAGACTCATACTTTCCCTTTATTCCACAAAGTTTAGTGTCAAACCGAAAATTTATTCTCTTTGAAGAAGATGAAGCACATGCTGAAACCCCGTTATTATTTTTAGAAGAACGTGGGAAAATTCGTTTAATTTGTGGCAAAAATCGTTTAATGCTTAATGAACAGGAACTTGCTTATCCTTACGTTACATTTACCCGCCAACAAGGCTTAAATTGGCAAAAAATCCAAGAAATCATCGCATCGTTAACACAGCCTATAGCCACGCTAGATTTACTGAATGCCTTAAACTCTCATATTAAAAATGCATAAATTTAAGCCCATCTTTAGATGGGCTTTTTACAACAACAGTTATACAACTGATTTATATTTCATAACACGACCTTCACGAACAAAGCGTTTCTTTTTAGCCATTTTTGAATCAATTTGGGACTTTTCACTTTCAGCTTTTGCTAAACGTTATTGATCTACAAATGGATTAATTTCTACATGACTTAGTTCTTTACTTACAGAAACTTTTGACTGATGACTACCTGTCTTTTCCGAAATATGTGCAACGGCTACTTGCATAGAACCCAATGAAACACTGATAACAGCAACGAGAGATAGAAACAATTTCATAAATTTAACTCCAAAACTTAAGGTTAAAACCAAACATCGTTATTATAGATCATAATTTATATTTTAATTTGTTTTTTAGATTTAAAGATGGACGTATTTTCTTATTATTTACATTGATAAATTGAATGATATATAAGCAATTTTATCCTTCAGAGATTATGTATAAAAAAAGCCTCCCAAAGGAGGCTTTTTTTATATTCTATACAACCTAATCATTACTTCAATAATAAGCTATTAATACGCTTAATATATTCAGCAGGATCATCTGGTAAACCACCTTCTGCAATTAATGCCTGATCAAAAATCACATTGGCTAAGTCATCAAACTGTTCTGTATTTTCTAACTTTTTAACCAAAGGATGTTCAGGATTAATTTCTAAAATTGGCTTAATTTCAGGTACAGGTTGCCCTGCTTGTTTTAACATGCGTAATAGCTGTGGAGATAAATCACCGTCACTTGTTACCAAACATGCAGGAGAATCGACTAGACGAGTCGTTACACGTACTTCTTTGGTCTTTTGATTTAATGAAGCAGATAGCTTTTCTACAACAGGTTTAAATTGCTCAGCTGCTTCTTCTAATGCCTTTTTCTCTTCTGCATCTTGAAGATCACCCAAATCAACCGCGCCTTTTGCTACGTTTTGCATAGATGTGCCATCAAACTCATGAACAAATTCCATTGCCCACTCATCTACACGTTCAGACATTAACAATACTTCAATGCCTTTTTTCTTAAACAATTCTAGTTGAGGAGAATTTTTTGCAGCATTTAGGCTATCGGCAGTGACGTAGTAAATTGCATTTTGCCCTTCTTTCATGCGTGCTTTGTAATCTGCCAAAGACGTTGAAACTTCATCATTAGTTGATGTTGCAAAACGAAGTAGCTTTAAAATGCGTTCATGATTTGTTGTATCTTGCCCCAAGCCTTCTTTTAGGACAGAACCAAATTCTGCATAGAACGTTTTAAATTTCTCTTGGTCTTTTTCATCTTCCGATTTAGACAAGCCATCTAGCATGGTAAGAATACGGCGTGTATTACCTTCTCGAATAGTTTTTACATCACGGCTTTCTTGAAGTAATTCACGGCTTACGTTTAAAGGTAAATCTGCACTATCCACCACGCCCTGAACAAAGCGTAAATAATTTGGAATTAAATTTTCTGCTTCATCCATAATAAATACACGTTTCACGTACAGTTTAATGCCTGGTTTCGATTCACGCGTGAAAATATTACTTTGTGCTTTGCTTGGAATATAAAGCAGTTGCGTATATTCAGTGCTCCCCTCAACACGGTTATGCGACCATGCAAGTGGTGCTTCAAAATCATGACTTAAATTTTTATAAAATTCTACGTATTGCTCTTCCGTAATTTCAGACTTATTACGTGTCCATAAAGCACTTGCAGAGTTAATTGCTTCCCACTCATCACTCTTAACGTATTGACCGCCTTTAGGCTCTTCACCTTCAGCAACTTCTTCTTGTTGCCAAACTTCTTTTTGCATTTCAATTGGCAGGCTAATGTGATCTGAATATTTATTAATAATATTCTTCACTTTGTAGCTTTCTAAGTACTCAAGTGCATCATCACGTAAATGCAGAATGATATCTGTACCACGGCTTTCTTTTTCAATTTGTGTAACTTCAAAATCGCCTGTTCCGCCACTTACCCAGCGAACACCCTCATTAGTAAGTGTACCCGCACGACGTGATTCAACCGTAATTTTTTCAGCAACAATAAAACCCGAATAGAAGCCAACACCAAACTGACCAATTAATTGTGCATCTGACTTTTGATCGCCAGAAAGCTTAGACATAAAGTCTTTCGTACCCGATTTTGCAATCGTACCTAAGTTATCAATCGCTTCTTGTTGAGTTAAACCAATTCCATTATCTGAAATTGTAATTGTCTTATTGTCTTTATCTAGGCTTACACGAACATGTAATTCAGGATCATTTTCATAATATTCAGGATGATTAATCCCTTCAAAACGCAATTTATCACATGCATCCGATGCATTCGAAATCAATTCACGTAGAAAAATTTCTGGGTTTGAATATAGAGAATGCGTCACTAAATGTAATAGCTGAGCCACTTCAGCTTGGAAACTATGTTTTTGTGCGCTTTGCTCGCTCATTCATTACTCCTTAAATTCAATACATTGTTTTGGATATAGTATGAATTGGAGCATAGTCGATATTTTTCAATAGCAAATTCAAAAAATTCTATTCTCAAATTTCAATCACAAAAAAGCCCCATCATTTGATGAGGCTTCTTATATTCTACATTTCTAAATAATTAGAACTTGTAGCTATAACCTAGTGTGTAAACTACAGGATCAATATCTAACTTAAATTCTTCGTCAACACCATTTACACGTACTTTGGGAGAAAGATCTGCATAGCGTACGTCAGCAAACACACCCCAGTTTTTCGCATCAGCAGGTTTAAAGTTCACACCTAATTGACCTGCTACACCAGCTGTATTTTTAACTTTAGCAACCGCACCTTTTTCGCTAAATGCAAAGAAACCTGTCGCACCTAAACCTACATATGGTGTGAATTGTGAATTGTTCACAAAATTATATTTAAAGGTTAATGTTGGTGGGAGTTGCTTAATAGTTGCAATAGTACCAGCCCCCTCCATATTAATATCATGTTTAATTGGATTTGCTAATAATAATTCTGCAGAAAAAGCATCATTGAAAAAATATTCTACAGATGGTGTAAATGCATATTGATAGTCTGCTTCAACTTTAGCACCATCAAGATTTGTACTTCCTGTTGGTGAAACTAATGAACCACCTACTTTCACTTGCCACTGACCAGCCATAGCTGTAGACGCAACTGTACCCATTAATACAATAAGAGCTACTTGTTTTAGCATTTTAACAACACCTTTGTTATGAATAATATTATAATAAACATGAGTATGAAAATTATGCAATACATATTATTTCACTAATATTTTATTTATTTTTAAATCATTGTTTTTTATTGTTATTTATTTTTAATTGACCAATAAGGTTGGTTTTAAATCCAACCTTATTAATTCAATTAATATTGTTTTAATCCTACTAAAATTATCAGAAATAAATATATTAACTTCCAATATTTTTATAAAATTAAAACTATAAAATCATTGCTGCAATCCAACCAAAAATCATCAACGGAATGTTGTAATGAATAAAAGTTGGAACCACACTATCTCTCATATGGTCATGTTGACCATCCATATTTAAGCCTGATGTTGGACCTAATGTTGAATCTGAAGCAGGTGAACCAGCATCACCTAGAGCTGCTGCTGTACCAATAAGTGCAATTGTTGCAGCAGGACTAAAGCCAAACTGTAAGCACAACGGAACATAAATAATAGCTAGAATTGGAACAGTCGAGAAAGATGAACCAATACCTAATGTAATAAGCAAACCAATGAGTAGCATCCAAAATGCTGCTAAACCTTGACTATCGCCAATCCACTGAACAGATGCTTGAACTAATGCAGGAACTTGATTTGTTGCCTCAATAACAGCTGCAAAACCTTGTGCTGAAATCATAATGAAGCCAACCAATGCCATCATGCGCATACCGTTCACAATAACATCATCTGCTTCTTTCCACTTAAAGATGCCAGCACAACTTAAAATAGCAACACCAACAAGTCCTGCCAAAATCATTGAATCCGATATAACCTGAACAAATAGCGTCATCACTACGGCAATAGCAGCCATAATTAATGTAAATTTAGCTATGATTGGTTTACCATTTTCATCACATTTCACACTACTAGAAATAGAATGTTGTGAAGATTTAACATTTAAATCTGCATATTCTCTTGGTTTTCGGTAACTAAAAAATATTGCTATTAATAATCCAATAAACATTCCAAATACAGGGATCGCCATTGCATGTGGAATTTGGTCATATGAAATACTCAATCCATACGGCTTACCAAATGTATTAATGTTTTGTCCTAAAATATCATTTAGGAAAATTGCACCAAACCCGAAAGGCACCAACATATATGTTCCCACAAGACCAAATGTAAGCACACAAGCAATTAAACGACGGTCTAATTTCAAGTGATTAAATACACCAAGTAATGGAGGAATAAGAACTGGAATAAAAGCAATGTGGACAGGAATTACGTTCTGAGAACAAATTGCAGCAAGTCCAATAGTACCAAAGATCATGTATTTAACACGATTTTGTGCCTTTATATCACTATCCCCTTTCAGAGTAGTAATCAATTTATAAGCAAGTAAATCTGGTAAACCTGAACGAGCCAAAGCCAAAGCAAAAGCACCCAACACACCATAAGCTAGTGCAATTTGCGCACCATTACCTAATCCACTATTAAAAGCTTCGATGGTTCCATGGACACCAAGTCCAGCCAAAAGGCCACCTGTAACAGCACCAATAATGAGTGCGAATACTACAGGAACACGAGCCAATGACAGTCCAAACATAACTGTAATGGCAGCAAGAATTGCAAACATAGGAAGTAGTATTTGTTAAAAATTATATTTTATCAGAGTTTTTTATTAAATTTACTCCAGTTATCAGCTAGATATTTTCTTTCTTATTATTTTATACAATTAAGTCACTTTTCAAATTAAGCCTAAATAATGTTCATTTTCAATATAAAGTCACAATTACAGCTCCCCTAAAAGCTGAATACAAATAAAAAAAGTGCAATATTTTGCACTTTTTTTATTTTAAATGAATGAGATATTATTTCTTTTGCTCGAGTGCAGCACCTGCACCACCACCTAGTGCACCACCAATAGCAGCACCAGTATTTCCACCAATAATCTCTTTACCTAAAATTGCACCCACTGCGCCACCTACACCACTGTAAGCCGCATTACGGTTTGAACCATTTTGAGTTTTACTGCCTACTGCAGAGCCTGCACCAGCACCAACAATAGCACCAGCACTTCCGCCCACTTTACTACCAACACCACCACCAACAGCACCACCAATGGCTGCTGCGCCAATTCGTTGTTGATCTGCATTCATCGTTTCACAGCCAACTAACATAAATGTAGAAACAGCTAAAGCACCCGTCATCATTAAAACTTTTTTCATGTTATTTCTCCTATTTGTTTAATTTCATATTAGCCATTTTTTAAACAATTTTTAATGGATTTATGTAAATTAAACTTTGAACTTGAAAACCTAAACTATTCGATTAAACATACTCTTATATACTACTTTTTGCATTACTGATTATCATCAATAATTAAAAGATCGCGTGTTTTCTCACCATCTTTAGTCGTTACAACATGAGATACCTTTTTAGTTGTATCAACACCTTTTGTTTCATTTAATTTTAGCGTACGTTTTATAGGTTCAACTTGACTCTTTTTGAACTCAACACCTTCAGCATCAATTACTTTATTTTGTGAAAGTACTTGCCCATCTTGGGTCACAGTTGTAATGAGTTCAATTTTTGATGTTGGTACTATTACACCACCTTCTTTTAAAACCGGAATAGATAATTTCTTATCTGAAAACTGCTGCTGATCATCATCAAATTCTACTTCTCGAGCAACAACATCCTTTCCTTTATTCGTTACCTCAAAAATTGTTGCTTCTACGTGTCTTGTTGCATCTTGACCATCTGCTTTACGAATAACTTCCTTCTTAAGAACAGGTACAACAGCTTTATCTTCTACCGTAATTGTATAAGGCATAGGTTTAGCCAATGCAAATGTAGACATACCCAAAGCTGCTAATGTTAAAAATGTTTTTGTAAATTTCATATCAGTGTTATTCCTTGTTTTTCATCTTAATATTAATCATTAAATATATGAAATTTACAATATTTTTGAAAGTACTCATTCCTTTTCTTTTAGTAATAAAAAAGGCGCCCTACGGTGGCAAAACATTAACGAAATGGGTTTTTAGAAACTTTTATTCTTACTGGTTTTTTGTTACCTCTTACATCCTGTCCTTTTGCACAAAGATACTCAAATACCATTTTTTCATCCTTTGCTTTAGGTGCTAAATAAATTGTTTCTAAATGCTCCATTAGAGATGGCTCATAATCAATATAAATACGATTAATTTTTTCATCATATTTAATCAACTCACAATCCATCTGTGTAACATAAACCATTCGACATTCTTGTTCTTCTTTAAATGCCATATGCTTAATCAAGTAACGCAGAGGCAACAAAATTTCATTTAATAATTTTTTTTCATCACTTTTAAGCTTAATCTTATCTATATCTATATCTATAATGTATTTTGAAAGTGCTTTTAGTCCATCACTAACCTCCGTCTCAATATATAATATTTCTAGTTTATATTTAGCCCATAATTTCTCTGCTTCTAAATTTTCTTTAAGTATATGTTCCTTATCTTTAGTTTTATATTCTCTATGAAAGCTCCATTCATCACGTGCTGAAACTTTAATTAAGCCTGATATTGGATCAAAATAAATACAACGATAGAGTGGTAAACTTGAAAGCATATGTTGCGTATTGATTAAACTCTCATTTTTTAATAAAGCAGTAAGCGTCCGCTGAACCCCATGCCTATTTTTTAATTCGGTTCAGGTTTCCAGCGGTGTGGTAGCAATTCTTCAATCTGAGTCACTTTATGTGTCGGCAATCTTTTCAGCACATCACTTAAATAGGCATACGGATCCAGCCCATTCAGCTTTGCTGACTGGATTAATGTCATAATATTGGCTGCTCGCTGACCGCTGCGCAGCGAACCTGCAAATAACCAGTTCTTACGTCCCAACGCCCAGGGGCGCATCTGGTTTTCCACCCAGTTATTGCAAATCGGTAGATTGCCATCATCCAGATAGCGGCTTAAAGCTGGCCAACGCTTCAGAGTGTAATTGATCGCCTTGGCGGTTGGAGAACTCGATGGCACAGTCAGTTGATGTTGGTTGAGCCATTCATACAGTTGTTGCATCACCGGTTGACTATGCTGTTGTCGGTATTCGCGGCGCTGTTCTGCTGTACCATCGGTCTTTTTCCTGAGTTCTGCTTCTATCGCATACAGTTTCTGAATCAGCACTAATGCCTGTTCAGCGATCTGACTTTTCCCGGTCACATGCAGTTCATGAAATTTACGACGTGCATGTGCCATGCAGCCCACCTCAATGACATCGCCTGATTTAAAGCGTGCTTTATAACCGCTGTAATCATCACAGACCAGATGGCCCTGCCAGCCATTCAGGAACTCTTCTGCATGCTGACCTGAACGACTATCCTGAAAGTCATAGATCACGGCTTGAACTGGATTGTACTGTGTAGTGGCATAGGCCCAGACATAACCTTTCTTCGGTTTTTTATCATTCTCACCCATCCGCATGATGGTGACTGGTGTTTCATCTGCATGCAGCACCCGCTGTTGCAGCACCACCTGTTTTAAGGCATTGGCCAGAGGTTCCAGTTCCACACCGCAGCGACCAATCCAGTCAGATAAAGTAGATCTGGACAGATCAATGCCCGCCCGCTGATAGATCAGGCGCTGACGGTACAGCGGCAAATGATCAGCGTATTTCGAGACCAGCACATGGCTGAGCAGTTCAGGTGAAGCAATGCCTTTATCAATCACATAGGCGGGCATCGCTTGCTGAGTCAGGGTGTCACACTGATCACAGACCCATTTGCCACGCACATGCTGTTCCTTATAGAACTGTGCCGGTCTGAAATGCAGTTTTTCACTGATATCTTCGCCGATACGACGGAGTTGGCAGCCACAAGCACATTGGGTTGATGTTGGTTCATGCTCAATACGAATGGTGTGTAGATGATCGGGCAGCAGTCGACGTTTAGGTTTATTTGCTTTGGCTTTGTGTGTCGCTGCATCGGTTTTATCTGCATTCAGCCGCTCCAGTTCCAGATCGACTGCTGTGATATCTTCTTCGACCGCCTCATCCCACAGATGGATTTGTTTTGCGGTGAGATGTTCGTTTTTACTACCGAATTTGTGCTGTTTAAACAGCGCCAGTTCATGCTCGTATTTTTGATTGAGAATAGAAAGATGTTGAACTTTGGCATCCAATTGCTGGTTTGATTTTTCTAATTCTTGATTTGATTGTGCCAGAGACTGATGCTGCATTGCCAACTGTCTGGTAAATTCCAGCAGTTGTTCATGGGTCAGTTGGCTTAAGTCTGGCAGCGTATTCATGACCGCAGTATGCCTGAGGTCATGACGCAGAGGAAATAGAACGTTTGGAGAATAGCAGAATGGACCAGCCTGGTTTAAAGCATCGTCACCACCTGCTGTCGTCCAATGCGCTGCCAGGGCAAACCCTGGATCAGTGCTTGTAACTGTTCCGGACTGATCGCCATGCTTTCACCCTGGTGAACCTGCGCCCAGTGGAATTTTCCCTGTTCCAGCCGCCGGGCACACAGCCAGATGCCCAGTCCATCATGTACCAGCACTTTCATGCGATGGCCACGTTTATTACAGAACAGGTAAGCACAATGCGGTTTAATGTAGCCAAAGGCTTTCATGATCTGCGCCATAGCCGTATCCATACCCGCACGCATGTCCATCGGCTGGGTAGAGAGCCAGATTTCATCGATACGGATCATTTGATCAAGCCCTGAAGTAAAAGCAGCAACTCCTTGGCCGATTCCACTGGCCATTCGATTTCGATCACCTGATCTCTTGCAGAACATTGTTTCTGATGCAGTGGAATTCTGATATGAGCGACAGTATTCTTCTCCGGAACAGATAGCGGAGGTGCGTCTTGTTTGGCTGGAGTCGGGTGAAGCATGACCGGAAGAAAGTCAGTCTGTGGACTAGATGGGGTTGTTAATGCAGGGGGTATTGATCTGGATTGACGAATCCATTTATGCAACAGATTGGCATTGATCTGATGTTGCATTGCGACCTTGGCCACTGATGTATCTGGCTGCTGGCATTGCTGAATAAGTTGATGTTTAAATTCAGCCGTGAAGGTTCGACGAGGCTTTT
>NZ_JCAKNA010000034.1:0-22967 GCF_059515885.1 Acinetobacter sp. FY683
AAAAGCCTCGTCGAACCTTCACGGCTGAATTTAAACATCAACTTATTCAGCAATGCCAGCAGCCAGATACATCAGTGGCCAAGGTCGCAATGCAACATCAGATCAATGCCAATCTGTTGCATAAATGGATTCGTCAATCCAGATCAATACCCCCTGCATTAACAACCCCATCTAGTCCACAGACTGACTTTCTTCCGGTCATGCTTCACCCGACTCCAGCCAAACAAGACGCACCTCCGCTATCTGTTCCGGAGAAGAATACTGTCGCTCATATCAGAATTCCACTGCATCAGAAACAATGTTCTGCAAGAGATCAGGTGATCGAAATCGAATGGCCAGTGGAATCGGCCAAGGAGTTGCTGCTTTTACTTCAGGGCTTGATCAAATGATCCGTATCGATGAAATCTGGCTCTCTACCCAGCCGATGGACATGCGTGCGGGTATGGATACGGCTATGGCGCAGATCATGAAAGCCTTTGGCTACATTAAACCGCATTGTGCTTACCTGTTCTGTAATAAACGTGGCCATCGCATGAAAGTGCTGGTACATGATGGACTGGGCATCTGGCTGTGTGCCCGGCGGCTGGAACAGGGAAAATTCCACTGGGCGCAGGTTCACCAGGGTGAAAGCATGGCGATCAGTCCGGAACAGTTACAAGCACTGATCCAGGGTTTGCCCTGGCAGCGCATTGGACGACAGCAGGTGGTGACGATGCTTTAAACCAGGCTGGTCCATTCTGCTATTCTCCAAACGTTCTATTTCCTCTGCGTCATGACCTCAGGCATACTGCGGTCATGAATACGCTGCCAGACTTAAGCCAACTGACCCATGAACAACTGCTGGAATTTACCAGACAGTTGGCAATGCAGCATCAGTCTCTGGCACAATCAAATCAAGAATTAGAAAAATCAAACCAGCAATTGGATGCCAAAGTTCAACATCTTTCTATTCTCAATCAAAAATACGAGCATGAACTGGCGCTGTTTAAACAGCACAAATTCGGTAGTAAAAACGAACATCTCACCGCAAAACAAATCCATCTGTGGGATGAGGCGGTCGAAGAAGATATCACAGCAGTCGATCTGGAACTGGAGCGGCTGAATGCAGATAAAACCGATGCAGCGACACACAAAGCCAAAGCAAATAAACCTAAACGTCGACTGCTGCCCGATCATCTACACACCATTCGTATTGAGCATGAACCAACATCAACCCAATGTGCTTGTGGCTGCCAACTCCGTCGTATCGGCGAAGATATCAGTGAAAAACTGCATTTCAGACCGGCACAGTTCTATAAGGAACAGCATGTGCGTGGCAAATGGGTCTGTGATCAGTGTGACACCCTGACTCAGCAAGCGATGCCCGCCTATGTGATTGATAAAGGCATTGCTTCACCTGAACTGCTCAGCCATGTGCTGGTCTCGAAATACGCTGATCATTTGCCGCTGTACCGTCAGCGCCTGATCTATCAGCGGGCGGGCATTGATCTGTCCAGATCTACTTTATCTGACTGGATTGGTCGCTGCGGTGTGGAACTGGAACCTCTGGCCAATGCCTTAAAACAGGTGGTGCTGCAACAGCGGGTGCTGCATGCAGATGAAACACCAGTCACCATCATGCGGATGGGTGAGAATGATAAAAAACCGAAGAAAGGTTATGTCTGGGCCTATGCCACTACACAGTACAATCCAGTTCAAGCCGTGATCTATGACTTTCAGGATAGTCGTTCAGGTCAGCATGCAGAAGAGTTCCTGAATGGCTGGCAGGGCCATCTGGTCTGTGATGATTACAGCGGTTATAAAGCACGCTTTAAATCAGGCGATGTCATTGAGGTGGGCTGCATGGCACATGCACGTCGTAAATTTCATGAACTGCATGTGACCGGGAAAAGTCAGATCGCTGAACAGGCATTAGTGCTGATTCAGAAACTGTATGCGATAGAAGCAGAACTCAGGAAAAAGACCGATGGTACAGCAGAACAGCGCCGCGAATACCGACAACAGCATAGTCAACCGGTGATGCAACAACTGTATGAATGGCTCAACCAACATCAACTGACTGTGCCATCGAGTTCTCCAACCGCCAAGGCGATCAATTACACTCTGAAGCGTTGGCCAGCTTTAAGCCGCTATCTGGATGATGGCAATCTACCGATTTGCAATAACTGGGTGGAAAACCAGATGCGCCCCTGGGCGTTGGGACGTAAGAACTGGTTATTTGCAGGTTCGCTGCGCAGCGGTCAGCGAGCAGCCAATATTATGACATTAATCCAGTCAGCAAAGCTGAATGGGCTGGATCCGTATGCCTATTTAAGTGATGTGCTGAAAAGATTGCCGACACATAAAGTGACTCAGATTGAAGAATTGCTACCACACCGCTGGAAACCTGAACCGAATTAAAAAATAGGCATGGGGTTCAGCGGACGCTTACGGTGATTCCACCAAGAAAGAATGTAAAACCATGGAAAGATCAACAAGCAAGGTCTATAGAGCGCAATGAGTTATTGAAAACAGTCAAACAGCTAGGAAGATCACTTTGGAAAAAATGGTCCGGTTATCATAGTCGAAGTTTGGTTGAAACCAAGATGCATTGCATCAAATTATTAGGTGATAAATTAACGGCTAGGAGTTTCCCTAGTCAGGTGAACGAGATTCATGCACGTGTAGCAGTATTCAACAGATTTACAGAATTAGGTCGCCCTCATACCTAAGTTGCCACTTAAATTTGGCTCACTTAGCTTAGCTCTGTCTTTCAAGTATTTATGCAACAAATCCTACCTAAGTTGTCACTTGAGTTTGGCTCAATTAGGGGAGTATTGCCTTTCAAATCTTTGTGCAATAAAGCCGTTTAAAATAAGTAAATATTAAAAATAATCACAAAAAATTCATGCCGATATTTGTATGCTTTCAGCGAATCAAAATCGATTCAAATTTTATAAGTGAGTTGATAAAATTTATTGCAGCTTAAGGGGCTCATAAAATCAGCTTTTACAATTTTTTTGATTAAAGATGAGAATGAAGTGAATCAATTTTCTGAACAAGACTTATCAAGAGTTATAGAAATGGCTTGGGAAGATAGAACCCCTTTTGAAGCCATCCACCGTGAATATGGTTTAAATGAAACGACAGTAATCAGCTTAATGCGGAAAAACTTGAAAACGTCGAGTTTTATAATATGGCGTAAAAGGGTTGCTGGACGTAAAACTAAACATTTGCAGTTACGTTCGCCAGATGTAATTCGGGCTTATTGCTCAAGACAGTATAAACGGTTTTAAATATTTGATTTTAAGTGTTGTTGAGTTTGGTTATTACATCGTTAAGGAAAATATCCCACTTCCTTGCAGCAGCGTAGCCATTTGTTTCAACAGCTCAATGTGAGAAAGTAGCTCATTCAGATATTTTTTGACAGACGTTATTGCTTCATCATTTATCACTTGTTAACCCAACTGAGATGATACTGATAATGGAAGGGGGATATTGCTTACTTTAAAGTTGTTCAATTCATTGAATACAGTATTCAGATTTTATTATTTAGTCAGCGACGTATGGAATAACAGTTGTAAATGATGCATAAGGTGATTTTAAGCGAGAAGTCAGCCTAGCGTATTTCTAATCCAATACTACTGAATCAAATTATGTAATCTTCACGTTTTGTTCACATCTACCTACGTTATCTTAGATACATAATTAAAGAAGGCTTTAAAATGAATATTCTATCAAAGGTAATTGCGGGTACAGCATTAGGGATTAGCTTAAGTCTATCAACTGCTGCTCAAGCAGAAACAAGTGCGCCCCAAGCAGTAAACAAAGTTGATATTCAGCGTTATGCAGGTCAATGGCATGAAATTGCCCATTTACCTATGTATTTTCAACGTAAATGTGTTGCAAACACCAAAGCACAATATACAGTTAATCCTGACAAAACTATGACTGTATTAAACAGTTGTAGTACTAAAGATGGTGGAAAAATTAACTCGGAAGGTGTGGCTTATTCTCAAAATGAAGGGAATAGCAAACTGAAAGTGAGTTTTTTACCTAAAGGCTTAAGATGGATGCCATTTACGAAAGGTCATTACTGGGTTCTTCGTATAGACCCTGAATATAAAGTTGCACTTGTAGGTGGACCAAGCGATAAATATTTATGGATTTTGTCGCGTGATGCTCAAATTGATGATGCGACATATCAGTCTTATTTAAATACTGCAAAGCAATATGGTTATGATGTTGAGAAATTGATTAAAACTCCACAACAACCTTAATTTGTATAATTTTCTCTTTTATAGGCCGAACTCATGTTTTTTTAGTTCGGTTTTTTTATTTCAGACTTTCGCTTCACATAAAATTCATCTTTTTATCACTAAACTTATGAAAATGAACACAATAATTTGAACTAGGAATGATTCATGTTGAATAGTCTGATGCGATGGATAGATAGTTGGTCGATGCCTACATCTATACAAACCATTTCAGCTGGAAATGCAAAAATTCAATGGGTTCGAATTATTCCATTTATTTTACTGCATTTAGCTTGTTTGGCTGTGTTTTGGGTGGGTGTGTCGTGGTTTGCGCTGTGTTTTATGCTGGCGTTTTACATCATTCGCATGTTTTCAATTACTGCATTTTTCCACCGATATTTATCGCATAAAACATTTCAAACTTCTCGAGTTATTCAATTTATATTTGTCTTAATTGGAACAATGAGCGCACAGCGTGGACCTTTGTGGTGGGCAGCACATCATCGCTATCATCATCGTTTTACAGACACAGAGCAGGATCCACACTCATCGACATATGGTTTTTGGTACAGCCATGTGGGGTGGTTCTTAAATGACTATAACTTTGCCACGCGTAAAGAAGTAATTAAAGATTGGTTGAAATATCCAGAACTTATTTGGCTAGATCGGTTTAGTATGCTTGTGGTGTTACTGACTGCGGGCTCAATTTATCTATTGGGTGAGTGGTTGGCTATTGCACATCCTCATCTTGGAACATCGGGCTTACAACTTCTGGTTTGGGGTTTTGTTGTATCTACAGTTTTGCTAATTCATGCAACTTTATGTATTAATTCTTTGGCACATCTTTATGGTCGCCGTGATTTTGATACTCAAGATCAGAGCAGAAACAATTTATTTTTATCCATTATTACTTTAGGTGAAGGTTGGCATAATAATCATCATTTTTATGCTGGAAGTACACGCCAAGGTTTTTATTGGTGGCAAATTGATGTGACTTATTACATTTTAAAAATTATGTCTTGGTTTGGTCTAGTTTGGGGAATGAAACCAGTTCCTGTACGAATTTACGAAGTAAGTAAGATTTCTCAAAAGAGAATACTTAACAAAGACACGACAAGCATCAAAAACAATGAATCTGGGGAAGTATGATGAAAATTGCCATTATTGGTTCAGGAATTTCTGGATTGTATGCCGCTTTGAAATTAAGCAAAACTCATGAAGTCACGGTGTTTGAAAAAAACTCATATTTTGGTGGGCATACAGATACGCATAAACTCAATATTAACGGTGAAAAAGTTTCCGTAGATAGCGGATTTATTGTTTTTAATGATCATAATTATCCGCTGTTTAGCCAAATGATTGCGGAGCTTGGCGTAGAAGCCCAAAGCAGTAATATGGGATTTTCTGTAAATAATCAAGTGACGGGTTTGCAATATAATCCTTCAAAAAAGTTTTCTTTATTGTGTCGTCCACAAAATTTTCTCAATGCCAATTTCCGCAATATGCTGTCGGATTTATTTAAATTTTATGCAGCGAATAAAGACTTTGATTTAAGTAGTTACGATGCAGATTTAAGCATTGAAGAATATTTAAATAAAAATGCTTATAGCGAAGCATTTCGTCAAGAACATCTGTATCCAATGTGTGGTGCGCTTTGGTCTTGCCCGCCAGAGCAAGCAGGAGAAATTCCATATAAATTTGTTGTGAGCTTTTTTCAGCACCATAGAATGCTTCAACTTAAAGATCGACCATTATGGCAAACTGTGAAAGGTGGTTCTGCGACCTATGTTCGTGCAATACAAGCACAATGTAAAAATATTCAATTTAAACAAGTTGGTGTGACTTCTGTTACACGTTTAAAAGATGAAGTGTTAATACAAACAGATGATGCAACGGAACAATTTGATTGGGTTGTTTTTGCCAGTCATGCAGATGACACGCTTGCTTTAATGCAAGATGCGACAGAACTTGAACAAGATGTGCTTGGGCATTTCAAATATCAGAATAATCGCATGGTTGTGCATTGTGATACGAATATTATGCCGAAATCGAAGCGACAGTGGGCAAGTTGGCATGTTCATGTGACTCAAAGTAAGTCGTCAGAGCAAACGCCATTCCAAAACTCGAATATCCATTACGGTTTTAGTTATTGGATGAATAAGTTGCAGAACTTAAAGTGCAAAACACAAATCTTCTCAACGCTAAACCCAAACTTCGATATAGATACGAAATATATTTTTGTAGAAAGACATTATCGACATCCTGTATTTGATGCAAAAGCTATTGATGCTCAGTCACGTTGGATGGAAATTAATGGGCAAAATCGAAGTTCATTTTGTGGTGCATATTGGGGTTGGGGTTTCCATGAAGATGGTGCACGTAGTGCTTCTTGGGTGGTAGATGACATTCTTAAAACTACACAAGTAGTAGCATCACATGCATAGATATAGTCTGGCAATTGCACAAAGTCATATTCGGCATAGACGTTATTTGCCAAAGTCACATGAGTTTTCTGCGCAGCTCAAATATCTATGCTTTGACCCAGATAAAATTGAGGAATTCAGTCAAAAATCATGGTTATGGTCAATAAAGCGATGGAATGTTTTGACCATAAATGAACATGATTTTTTAAATATTGAATCGGGGAATATTCGTCAGAAAGTTCAACGAATTTTACTTAAAAACAATGATTTTATTGTTAAGCCAGATATGGAAATTCGAGTTGTAGCGTTACCTCGAACACTCGGTTTTCGCTTTAATTCTGTTGTGTTTTATGTGGTCTTTGATAATGCCAAAACACCTTGCTTTGTATTAAGTGAAATTACCAATACACCTTGGAATGAACGCAAAGTTTATATTCATGACTGTCGTGAAAATGCAGTGCAGAATTCCTCATATCAAAGTCATCAATTCGAATTTAAAAAAGAGTTTCATGTTTCACCATTTATGCCGATGGATTTAGATTACCGCTGGCAATTTAGCTTTTCCGAAGAGCAGACCATCATTCATATGCAGTTGTTTCAAACGGGTGTTTTACAGTTTGACGCAACCATGCAGTTTTCATTACAGCCCATCACACTTCCTTCACAACAGACGCATTATGCTATTTCAAGTGTGCTGGAGCCATTCAAAATGGTGATAGGAATTTATACAAATGCCTTTCGTTTATGGAAGAAGAAAATTCCTTTTTATCGGCACCCTAAAAAAGACAATGGAAAGATTAAACTATGAAGACACTTGTTATGAGTGAATCAGATTCACTACCAGTTGTTTTACGTCATTTACTTAAATTACGTCATGGTCAAATCATATTTAAAGGGGTTTGGAATGGCAAGGTTGGTGAACAAAGTGATTTAAAGGCAATTATTCATGTTCACGATAAAAAATTGATTGAATTGTTGTTTCGTAATGGTGTGTTAGGTGCAACAGAAGGTTTTATTTCGGGATATTGGACAAGCGAAAACTTAGTTGAAGTGGTTCAGATTTTGGCACGCAATAGAGATGTGCTTGATCGAATGAATCAAAATGTATTTTCTAAAGCAAGTCAATTGTTTTTGAAGGCTTGGTACAGCAGTCGTAAAAACTCAATTGAGGGAAGTCGTAAAAATATCGCAGATCATTATGATTTAAGTAATGAATTTTTCAAATTATTTTTAGATCCAAGCATGATGTATTCAAGCGCTGTTTTTAAAGACCCAGAGATGACTTTAGAGCAGGCTTCAGATTATAAAAAAGAACTTATTTGTCAGAAACTTCAACTAAAACCACTCGATCATTTAGTTGAAATTGGTAGTGGTTGGGGTGGCTTTGCAATTTATGCGGCACAGCATTATGGCTGCAAAGTGACGACTATTACAATTTCGCAAGCACAATACGACGAAGCTGTTAAACGTGTAGAAGAAGCAGGTCTTTCACATCGTGTTGAAATTCAGCTTAAAGATTATCGTTTGTTAGAAGGTAAATACGACAAACTAGTTTCAATTGAAATGATTGAAGCCGTTGGAGAACAGTATTTATCAATCTATTTCAAACAGTGTCGTCAACTGCTCAAACCAAATGGTCTTGCACTTATTCAAGCTATTACCATTGAAGATGCCCGTTATGAAAAAGCGCTAAAAACCATTGATTATATTAAGCGTTATATTTTTCCAGGTAGTTTTATTCCATGCATTAGCATGATGACTCAAGCAGCATCTGAACAAAAATTACGTTTAAAACATTTAGAAGATATTGGTCAAAGTTATGCACAAACATTGCATTATTGGCGTGATGCATTCCTTGCACAACGTGAACAAGTTTTAGCTCTCGGTTTTGATGAAGACTTTATTCGCATGTGGGATTTTTACCTGTGTTACTGCGAAGGTGGTTTTAAAGAAGGTGTGATTAGTGATGTTCACTTGCTGTTTGAGGCAAGTTCTTATTAATGCATTGGCTGAATCAGATGAATCGGGAGTAGCGCATGTTCATTAATTTTATATGGCTCAATATTTTTCTGATGCTTTGTGCTTGGTTATGGGTGAGCTATAACAAACGTGCAGGTTTAGTTGATGTAATTTGGGCATTTGGTATTGCACTTAATGTAATTTTAGCATCGCTAATATTTGAAACAGCACCGCTTATTGTTCGAGTATTTTTAGCTGTTGCAAGCGGAATATGGTTTCTTCGATTAGCTTGGCATTTATTACGTCGTTATTTTCATGAAGCTGAAGAAGACACCCGTTATGCCAACATGCGCCGTGCAATGGGTAAATATCAACATCTTGGTTTTTTAGCTTTCTTTTTATTCCAAGCAGGGCTGATTGTTCTTTTTTCTTATCCAATGTTGGCATTGTTAAATATACCAATGGAGCAGTGGAATTCATCAACCACAATTTACCTTGTAATTGCTGCAATCATTATGTCGGTGGCATTTTGGGGTGAAAGTTTGGCAGATGAACAATTGTATCGCTTTAAACAAAATCCTGAAAATAAAGCGAAAACAATGGATCAAGGATTATGGCATTATTCGCGTCATCCTAATTATTTTTTTGAATGGTTACATTGGTTTGCTTATCCAGTTATTGGTTTAGCGGCTGGTGTATATAGTCTTTGGATCTATCCAATTCTAATGTTGTTGTTTTTATATTATTTGACAGGCATTCCATTTAGTGAACAACAAGCCTTGAAACATCGTGGTGACAATTACAAAGATTATCAAAGACGCACTTCTATTTTTATTCCGTGGCAACCCAAAGAGTAGGTAAACAAATGGACTTTATGATTCAACAAATTTTAAAGCTAATTGAAAGTGGAAAAATTCCAGATCAAGCAATTCGTGCTGCAATTCGTACATTAAGTAAAAAGCGTCTTACTCAAGAAGGTCGTTATGATCCTGAACTGGCTGCAAAGCGATATATGGAAGTTTTACACATGCTTGAAAGCAGTGAAATTGCCATAGAAACAGATAAAGCCAATGAACAGCACTACGAATTGCCAACTGAATTTTTCCAAGCAGTTCTGGGTAAGCGTTTAAAATATAGCGCAAGTTTATTTAATAAGGCATCTACGACCTTAGATGAAGCAGAAGAGTTTGCTTTAGCAACGTATTGTGAACGTGCACAATTACAAGATGGACAAGCGATTTTAGAAATTGGTTGTGGATGGGGTTCGCTCAGTTTATGGATGGCGGAGCATTATCCAAATGCGAAGATCACCGTCGTTTCAAACTCTTCAACACAGCGTACTCATATTCAAGAACAGGCACGCCTGAAGAACTTTAATAATTTGACGGTAATTACTTGCGATGTAAATGTTTTAGAACTTGAAAAAGCATCTTTTGATCGTGTTGTATCGGTTGAAATGTTTGAGCATGTGCGTAATTATCAAAAGTTATTTGAAAAGATTAGCACTTGGCTAAAACCCGATGGTTTACTTTGGTGTCATATTTTCTGCCATCGTTTTTTACATTATCCATTTGAAATTAAAAATGAATATGATTGGATGTCTAAGTACTTCTTTAGTGGAGGTCTAATGCCATCAACATCTACCTTCTTGCACTTTCAAAATCATTTACAGCTTGAACAGCACTGGCAATGGTCAGGTCAGGCATATGAGCGAACAGCAAATGCTTGGTTAGATAATATGGATAAGCAAGAACAAAGTCTTAAACCGCTATTTGAAAAGACTTACGGTAAAGATGCTCAAGCTTGGTGGCAGCGTTGGCGTATTTTCTTTATGGCATGTGCTGAATTATTCGGTTTAGATCAAGGTCGCGAATGGGTAATTGGTCACTTCTTGTTTAAGAATAAAGCGGTATAATCATTAAATATTTTTATTAAAAATCAATGGAGAGATGAGTTTATGTTGAAGCTATTTCGCAAAAAACGTGCTCATCCCTTAGGTGAGGTTTTTAATAGATATTACTGGTTACAAATAGGATTTATTGCACTTTCAGTTGTGATTGGTATTGCGTGTAGTGCGTGGGTGATTAAAGGAACATTGCTAAAAACTGCCTTAGAACAGGAAATGGCGCATTATTGGGAGCGTTTGGAGCGGAATCCGAATGCAGATTTACCCGATACGAAAAACTTATACGGGTATCGTTGGGAAAAAGACGTACCCGCTAAGTTTCAAAACATGCATTTAAATTATGGTGTAAGTCGTTATTTTATTGATGGTAAAGACCGTATGACTGTGTATGGAGAGCGTAATGGTCAGCATGTTTTTTTAGTCTTTGGTGAAAGCAACGTTAATAAGCTTGTTTGGTTATTTGGTCTTGCACCACTTATGGTTAGCTTATTTGTTTTATATAGCTTGCTTTGGTGGTGGAACCGTAGAGCAAGACGCTATTTTTCTCCAATTACACGTTTAGCTAATGCTTTAGATAATATTGATTGGGAACATCAAAATAAAGAAGCATCTCCATTTCAAGGCATTAGTACAGATTCCAATATGGAAGCTGAATATTTAAAACAAGCTTTGGAAAAATATCATCAAGTTTTAAGTGAGTTTATTAACCGTGAACGTGAATTTACGGGAGATGTAAGTCACGAGCTAAGAACACCACTGACAATTTTAAAAGGTAATGTGCAGTTGTGTCAGACGCGTTATGGCGAAAGCAAATCGTTTACACGGTTGCATAATACAATTGAAGATATGCAATTGTTGGTAGATACACTTTTAGCAATTGCACGAAATACAACAAATACATTGGTGGCTGAAGAAGAAAGACTTTCAGACTTTTTAAATGACCTAGTTCAAGATTTAAATTCTTCAAGTCAGCTAAAAGGCATTCAAATTAATTTGAAAATTGATGAAGATGAAAAGCTACGTAAAATTTATCCATCTATGAGCAAAATGGTGTTTGGAAATATTTTGCGTAATGCCTTAAATTATTCTCAAGGTTCACAAATAGACCTTATTTTACAAAAGAATAAAGTTCTTATTGCAGATAATGGCATTGGTATTCCATTACCAAATGATGCAAAAGTGCAGGAGTTGTCTGGACTTCAATTGCAATTAGAGGTTAAAGGTCATGGAATTGGTTTACAGTTGGTGCAAAAGCTTTGTAAACAATTAGGCTGGCGTGTTGAATTGTTTGATCGTCAATATTATTTACATACACATCATGATTTAGATTTAGAAAACACCACAGGTTTAATTGTGGTTGTGTATTTGAATCAATAGAAGATAGTATTTGAAGTGATCTACAGTTTTAATCAGCTATAGATTTAAGTTTCTGTAGAAATTTTTAGTCCAACACCTGAAACTGTCTGAATTAGTTTTTGCTCAAAAGGTTTATCAATCATTTTACGAAGGTTATAAATATGACTTCGTAAAGCATCACTTTCAGGTTCTTCATCGCCCCAAAGTTCCATCATTATTTCTTGTTTAGTTAAGATATTTGGTGCATTTCGTACAAGAAGTTTAAGCAATTTGAACTGAATAGGTGGCAACTCAATCACTTGCCCAGCTCGATTTACATATTGGCGCGCAGGGTCTAAAATTAAATCTGAAATTCTAAGTTCACGATTTGAAACTTCACCTAATGAGCGTTTAATTAAAGCTTTAACACGCATCACTAATTCATTAAAGTCAAAAGGCTTAACTAAGTAATCATCTGTACCAGATTTAAAACCTTTCAGTTTGTCATCTAAAGTGTCACGTGCTGTGAGCATTAATACAGGAATATCCATACTTTCTTGATTACGCAACCATTCACACAAATCATAGCCAGAACCATCAGGTAGGTTAATGTCTAGAAGGAGCATGTGATAGGGACGTTGTTTTAGTAAATTACGTGCTGCATCTAAATTACGTGCATGATCGACCACAAAATCATGTTCTTCTAAAAATTCACATAATGTAGATGCTAATTCGTGATGATCTTCGACCATAAGAATAAAATGCTTTGACATAAATTTTGCTTCTGCACTTAATTTAACAATTGTTGTTTTAATTTAGCACTAAATGGCGCTTTGCCGAGCCAAATTACGAAATATTGTTGGATTTGTTGATCTTTAATTTTACCCAAAACACGATTATTTAAAGATAATATTAATGTTTGATTTGTATGAACGTAAGATAATTTATATACATCACCTTTTTTTACTGGACGATAAAGTGCCGTAACTTGGTGAAGTACTGAATCATCTTTTAAGTTATTCATATTTTTTTTCAGAAAATGCGTTGCAGCACGTTTAAAAGCCCATTCAGGAATATTTTCAGTATAGTTAAATTCCATCTGAATATTTTGTCCTAACCAAGGCTTATTGCAATTTTCAGCTGCGTAAGTTGCTGTACCTACAATTTTTTTACTCACAAGTAATTCACCATTACCACACTGTTTTTCAGTTTTTGCAAAGCTAGGCATACTGATAGCGGAGGCTATCAGTATGCTAGAAATTAAGGTGATTTTTTGAAAGGGAGTAGCCATGAGTAAGTACCTCCTACATACGGTAATGAACGGTATAAGCCATCAGCTGGATCCCAGAAATCTTGCTGGAAAATAATTTTATTATTTTCATTAATTTTCATTTCACTAATACCATGAGATGCCATAGTGCGAGTTGTACCAAAAAAATTGAAGTCATACACCATAGACCAATGTACGTATGCTGAATCTTGATAATATGAAGTGTTAATAAGCTTAACCGTTACATTACTAACGCGTTTATTCATGCCTTTGAAATGCTCAACTAAGTCACTACGCGATGAAAATTGTGACAAAGTATCATTGATAAAGAGTTGCTCTGAATACAAACGACTGGCTTTTTCTACAAATTCTGGCGTACCCAGAGTATTAAAAGTCGAAGTAAATTGGGTGCCTATATTTAATGTGCTTGCTTCATTTAACATTACACCTTGGATATTGGCTCTAGCTTTTGCATACTCAGATGAGTAACTCGGAATACTTTGACATCCTGCTAAAAATAAGAGCGGTAAGAATAAGGCTGTTGCCATTATTGTTTTTACAAGTCTCATGATTACTGTCCGTATTAAGATTATGTTTATACTTTAGGCAGCATGCCGTGAAAAGAATGTGAAAATAGAAGTTATAGATGAGAAATTGAAGGCTTTATTGCACAAGCCAAGCCTAGAAGGTTTATTTAGCCATATAATTTCAATATGAATAAACCTACTCCTAAAATCTATGGCTCAACTAACAGGTCTTCCTATAATCGTGCCCTCATTAACCGAGGTAATATTTCCATTTGGTTTGATCCAAACAATCAATGGTATGTACAACCACAAGGCAAGCAAGGTCGAAATCAAACTTACTCTGATACTGCTATTCAATGCTGTTTAATGATTAAATCTTTATTCAGACTCTCTTTACGTATGGTCACAGGTTTTGTTCAAAGTCTAATTAAACTGTGTGGATTAAATTGGACAACTCCGAATATCAGCGATATTCGTACAGTACGCTTTGTCGAAGACAAAAACATATTGATATCGCGATTAGCTATCAAAAAAATAGTGATGGATTACATCTACTCGTAGACTCAACTGGCTTGAAGTTTCTAGATGAAGGTGAATGGAAACGTAAGAAATATGGACCTGAATATCGTCGTCAATGGCGTAAGCTTCATATTGGGATCGATGCTGAAACCCTTCAAATACGTGCACAACTCACGACAAATAATGTGAGTGATTCGCAAGTACTCGGTGATTTACTTGCTCAAATTCCGTTAGATGAACGAATTGATTCGGTCTATACCGACGGTGCTTATGATACGAAGTACTGTAAACAAGTCATTTTAGATCGAGATGCACATGCGATCATTCCGCCAAGAAAAAATGCAAAACCATGGAAAGATCAACAAGTAAGGTCTATAGAGCGGAATGAATTACTAAAAACAGTGAAACGTTTAGGAAGAACGTTTTGGAAAAATGGTCTGGTTATCATCGTCGAAGTTTGGTTGAAACTAAGATGCATTGCATCAAATTATTAGGCGATAAATTAATAGCAAGGAGTTTTCCTAGTCAGGCAAGTGAGATTCATGCACGCATAGCTGTATTGAATAGATTTACAGAATTAGGTTGTCCTCTCATACCCAATTGTCACCTGAGTTCTGTTCAAATGAGCAGAGTGCTGTCTTTTAAATCTTTGTGCAACAAAGCCAGCCATCCAACGTTAGGATTTGAACTTGGGTACTGATTTTAACACGCATGAATCAAATATGAAATGCAATATTATAACATTATATTTTATTCACCGTAATGCTCATTTTTTCAATTTATATTTCTGTTTTGGACTCTTCGGTTTATCAGGGAGAGTCCGTTCAAGTAAACCAGCTTCCAATGCGGGATTTAAATAATTTTTTTGAAATGTTGCACGGTGTGATAAATCTAATAACGACATGAGTTCACTCAAGCTATATTCTTTATGCTCCATCTTTTCAAAAGACGCTTAACTGAATCGCTAACTTGAGCGGTGTCTTGGTCGCTTGCACTAGATGCCACAATAGCATCTAGAATCATTTGTAAAATAAATTCGATAAATGGTGCAGAATCAGTACGGTCTGTGCTTGCTTGAAGTGCATCATAGGACGCTTTTTAATTTTGGTAGATTAAGCTTTCAATAGGAATATTCAGAAAAATAGGATTCCATTGACTCAAAATCAAAGTTTGCCATAAACACTCCATACGTCCATTTCCATCAGCAAATGTATGTATGAACTCAAATTCATAATGAAAAATTGAACTTTTAATCAAAGGGTGTTCGTAATCAGCAGCCAACCAATGCAATAAATCGTTCATTAAACGATTGACCTGATTTGCAGGTAGAGCCATATGTACAACTGACTGACATATATGTCATCATTTATATAACAAATATACATGGGTTTTTATGAAAATCTCACCAAGCAAAAGCCTTTTTTATTATTTATTAATTTTTATAAGTAGCCAATCAATCTATGTTTTACGTATTTTTTCTAATTTTTTAGCAAGATTAGTTAACTTATTAAAAATAAGTAAAACATCACAAACCATTAGATTAAATGTAAATATTGCTTTTCCTGAACTAAGTAAAACAGAACGTGAAAAAATTATTCAGAAAGCTATTCATAATGAAATAACTTCTTATTTTGAGTTTTTTAGTATTTGGGGAGCCAACTCTAAAAAAAACCTAGCTCGTATTTCAAATATATATGGAGAAAACTTGCTAATACAAGCTTTAAAAAAGAAACAAGGGCTTGTACTTCTTCTACCTCACTTTGGTACTTGGGAAATTCTAACCACTTATATTTCTCAATTTACTGAATTAACAATCATGTATCAACCTGTAAAAAATCAAACAGCAGATCATTTTTTACGTCAAGCACGTAGCAGAGAACCTGCAAACTTAGTTCCAACAGATGAAAATGGTGTTCGACAAATTTTTAAAGCTTTAAAAAATAATGGTGCAACTATAATTCTTCCAGATCATAGTCCACACCATCTAAGTACTTTGATTCCTTATTTTGGCATACCACTTTCATCTAGTAATCTTAGTTCAAAGCTTATTCAAAAAACAAAAGCCAAAGCATTGTTTTTATATGCAATACGTAACAAAGAGGGGGGATTTGATATACATATCGAAACGATAAATGAAGCAATATATACAAATTCAGCTAATAATGGCACTACCATTATTCATCAAAAACTAGAAAGTCTTATTCAACGCCATCCTGCACATTATCATTGGAGTTATAAACGCTTTAAAGCCAATCCTAAACTGTATGATCTTTACAATATTCCACATGAAGAGGCTCTTGATAAAATTAAAGAAAGTCGCTCTCTAAAAATCTAAGGATATTTAATCAAACAGAAATAATGATTAAAGTTTAATCAGAATCAAGCTTTACTGTTAATTATCAATAAACCATGTGTTAAAAACACCCACAATATCTGTGGGTAACAGTGCATTTAATATTAATTTGCTACTTTATTAATCGATTTGTTTAATAAATCAACTTATTTTTAATAAAGTTTGCTATATAGCTCAAGCAAGCGTATAACAACATACATTGATGCGGGATGGAGCAGTCTGGTAGCTCGTCGGGCTCATAACCCGAAGGTCGTTGGTTCAAATCCAGCTCCCGCTACCACTAATAGATTCAGAGTTTACAGCCTAATCTACACATACAGATTAGGCTTTTTTTATTTAATTGATATTAATTTAAATAATATCTGTTATACTCACCCTAGAATTATAATTTTATTGTTTACTAATTTTATTTTGTTTAGATCTAAATCAAATCTTTCATTTTATTACAAAGTCTAGCTTCAAAATTATTTTCTAATTATTAATTACATAATATAGGAAATAAACTATGTCTAATTTAACAACTGGTACTGTAAAGTGGTTTAACGAAACTAAAGGTTTTGGTTTTATTGCTGCAGATAGTGGCCAAGATGTATTCGCACATTTCAGTGAGATTCGCGCAACAGGTTTCAAAAATTTAGCTGAAGGTCAACGTGTAGAGTTTAATATGCAGCAAGGCCAAAAAGGCATGCAAGCTAGCAATATTGTTGCTATCTAATGAATACCTTTTTGGTTGAAGTTAAAGATCAATTTAATAAGAAGTATTCTGTAAAGGGTACTTTTCATCACCAGATAACAGAGGCAACAAAGTCTAAAGAAAATATTAAGTTTATTACTGTAAATGATGAAGAAATCAAACCTAGTTTTGATTTACATTTCCATAGTATAGATTCTGGAAAAATCTTTAAACTAATTTAAAATATATCAAAAACAAATGTTTAATGTATCTTAAAAGCTGTTATTCTACACTAGATCGAATCCGTGAGCGGTACGGAAGTGTTTAGGTTGTTAACGGAATTGCGTATTCTTTAGAATCAAATATTTTAATAGTTGATTCGTCCTAAACAGTTAACGCAGAGTATGAATTCGCACCATACCGATCGACTAAGTCCACAGCTATCCGTGGACTTTTTTAATTATTTTAAAAAATTAATGCTAATGTAAAATTGTAATTTGAATTGTAGGCATATGCCTCTTTGATATCAGTATAGATCCTCTCTGATTTTTAAATATTTATATTATTTCTACTTTTACATGAGCTCAAATATGAGTGAATGAAAATGAATATGTCTAATGGTTGGACTACGGCAAAAGCAGTGAATGGAGATACCATTCGAATTAATATTATTCCTTTTGAAAAAGAACAAAGTACAGTTTTAGGTAAAATTCTTGTAGAAGTATCGAAACAGGTTCAAATCGAATCGGGAGAGAAATTTCATATCAATTTAGATGGCCGTTCTTTTTTCTTGGGAACAAATAAGCTATACAAAATTAAAGGCTTCTGTTGCTAAAAATATCAATAGTAAATTTACGCACTAGAATATGAGGTATGGCTGTCATTATACCTATATACCCTATACGAAAAAGCCAGACAGAATATCTGGCTTTTTATTGTCTAAATTTAGTGTTATAACCCATTTAAAGTGTCTATATTCTCACCAATAAAAATGTTTATGTGTGCTAATAACAGGAGGTTTTCACTTAGGAGCTTCTAGGCAGCTAACTGATAAAAGTCATCTGCTATTTGATTCGGTGTCTTAAAATTCAGACCTTTTTGACTTCTACTTTGATTAGGCTTTGTTGCACAAACCTAGCTTAGAAGGTTTATTCAGCAATATAATTTTAGAATGAATAAGCATACTCCTAAAATCTATAGCTCAACTAACAGGTCTTCCTATAATCATGCTCTTATTAATCGTGGAAATATTTCCATTTGGTTTGATCCCTCTACTCAATGGTATGTACAATCAGAAGGCAAGCAAGGTCGAAATCTGATGTATGCTGAAAAAACAGTTGATCTTATATACTCAATACAACTCGATATGGTTTAAATCCCTCTAGTACAGCCTCGGAAACCAATTGAATAAAGGCTTCAGTTTTTCCATAAGCCATCCATTGATCCAAAGCCTCATAATAAGCCAACCTATTTTCAACTGTGATAACACAGGGTGGATAACCAACTTTAAGTAATTCAAGGTTCATCAAGAGACGCGATGTACGTCCATTGCCATCAATAAATGGATGAATACCAACAAAATCTGCATGCACTTTAGCTGCACGTTCAACAGGATGACGTTTATGTACTTCTGTATTGTACCAATCGAATAGCGGTGCAAGTTTGTTACTTAAAGATGTATAGTCAGACAGAGTACTCTGATAGTATAAATCGTTGAGATTATTTGAAGTGATTAGATGAATGTTAAAAATTTGTTCTGTTGAAAAGTTTTCTTTTTTACAAATGATGCTTCGAATGTAATTAATCGCTTTTTTTTGATTAATGACATGTAAATGATCCTCTAGGGTTTTACCCCCTACAGCAATTCCCTCTAAAACTACTTTAGTTTCAAGTAGACTGAGTTTATTGCCTGAGATGGCATTCGAGTTATAGATCAAGCGTAGAAAAAGATCTTCTTCAATATTACTTGATGTAAAGCTTGACAAAGGTCTGCGCTGATCTAGCCTATATTTAAGGTCATCTATAAGGGTAAACAAATATAAAATCTCGGTGTATTCATCACGACTTTGAAAATTTGTATTTTTAGAGTTTAATTAAACAAAACTTTATACGCTATTTAGGGATCTAATGCGATATCAACCGCCTTATACCATTACTTCAAAAATTATTCACTTGGTATCACAGATCAGTGAATCAATAGGGCGTTTGACTGCATTAATTCAGATTGAAGACAGTCTGAAGTTGCGTAAAGCAAATCGTATTCAAACCATTCAAGGCTCTTTGGCGATTGAGGGAAATACCCTTAGTACGGAACAAATCACCGCTATTCTAAATGGTAAGCCTGTAATTGCTCCGCCTAAAGAAGTACAAGAAGTACGTAATGCACTAAAAGCATATGAAGAAATTCACAATTGGCATCCTGAGTTTGAGCATGATTTACTCCAAGCACATCAAACCTTAATGGCAGGCTTAATTGATGAGGTAGGGCAGTATCGCCATGGTGGTGTAGGTGTGATGTCAGGTGATCGAGTTGTACATATGGCTCCACCTGCAAATCAAGTTAATCGTTTAATGGGTGATTTATTACATTGGTTGGCTGAAGGGAATGAACACCCTTTGATTAAAAGCTCAATTTTTCATTATGAATTTGAGTTCATACATCCATTTGCAGATGGCAATGGGCGTATGGGGCGTTTATGGCAAACTTTAATTTTGAGTCAATGGAATCCTATTTTCCTAAATATTCCTGTTGAGAGCTTAATCTATCAAAACCAAAAATCGTACTATGATGCCCTTCGGGCAAGTACAGATCGTGCTGACTCTGCACCATTTATAGAGTTTATTTTGCAAATGATTCTAGATGCTATCGTAGCATCTAGTTCAAGCGATCAAGACACCGCTCAAGTTAGCGATCAAGATACCGTACAAGCTAGCGATCAAGTTAAGCGTCTCATTGAAAAGATGGAGCATAAGGAATATAGCTTGAGTGAACTTATGTCGTTATTAAATTTATCACACCGTGCAACATTCCAAAAAAACTATTTAAATCCTGCATTGGAGGCGGGTTTACTGGAAAGAACGCTCCCTGATAAACCAAAGAGTCCAAAACAGAAATATAAATTGAAAAAATGAGCATTAAGGCGAACAATTTGTAATGTTATGATGTTGCATTTTGTATTGGATTCACGTGTGCTACAATTAAGTACCCAAATTCAAATCCAAGAAGGGCTTTGTTGCACAAACCTAGCCTTAGACGCTTATTTAGTAATATCATTTCAAAATGAATAAGCCTGCTCCAAAAATCTATCGTACAACAAATTGGTCCTCATATAACCGTGCTCTAATAAATCGTGGAAATATTTCCATTTGGTTTGATCCCTCTACTCAATGGTATGCTCAACAACAGGGTAAACACGGAAGAAATCAAACCTATTCTGATGCAGCTATTCAGTGCTGTTTAATGATCAAATCTCTATTCCGTCTGTCTTTACGTATGGTCACTGGCTTTGTGCAAAGTCTGATTAAACTTTGCGGATTAAATTGGACAGCTCCGAATATCAGCGATATTCGTACAGTACGCTTTGTAGAAGACAAAAGCATATTGATATTGCAATCAGATACCAAAAAAGTAGCGATGGGCTCCATCTACTCATGGACTCTACAGGCATGAAGTTTCTAGGTGAAGGTGAATGGAAACGTAAGAAACATGGGGCTGAATATCGTCGCCAATGGCGTAAACTTCATATTGGGATCGATGCTGAAACCCTTCAAATACGTGCACAACTCACGACAAATAATGTGAGTGATTCGCAAGTACTCGGTGATTTACTTGCTCAAATTCCGTTAGATGAACGATTTGATTCGGTCTATACCGACGGTGCTTATGATACTAAGTACTGTAGACAAGTCATTTTAGATCGTGATGCACATGCCGTAATTTCTCCAAGAAAAAATGCAAGGCCATAGAAAAATAAGAAATTGGGAGCTTTAGAGAAAAATGAATTATTGAAAACAGTCAAATGTCTAGGAGGAACGTTTTGGAAAAAGTAGTCTGGCTATCATTGGCGCAGTTTGGTTGAAACTAAGATGCATTGCATCAAATTATTAGGCGATAAACTCAGTGCAAGGAATTTTGACAGTCAGGTCAATGAAATCCCTGCACGTATAGCCACATTAAATAAATCTACAGAATTAGGCCGACCTCATACCCGAGTTGCCACTTAAATTTGAGCAATGTGGGTAAGCTTTACCTTTAAAATCCTTATGCAACAAAGCGGTTTACCAAGAAAAATTTTCATTTTATTAACATACAATATTATGAAAAGAGATCTATTTATTGAGAGTAATACCAGTTAACACAGGCATTCGCCAAAATTTGTGTCGTATCAAAACTCACATCTAAAATTGGCGATTGAATTGCATGTAAGCCCAAAGGGATTTCTGTACAAGCTAAAATAATTGAAGCCGCACCTGAGTCAATTAAACGCTGACTTAAATCTTGAAAAACTATACCTGCTTTTTCTATTTCATTGCGTTTTACCGCATAGACAGCAGGCATCAATTCTTCTTCAATCTCTTGATCATAATTGATGACAAAAGGAATGTCATATTTGCTAAGTTCATGTTGATATAGCTCAGTTGAAAGTGCACCTTTAGTGGCTAAAATACCAACTTTATCGCCCTTTTTATGGCGTTTTAAAATCTGCTGTACGGTAATTTCAACCATATTTAAGATTTCAATCGAGCTGTGTTGCTGTAAATTTGCATGCCAAAAATGCGCTGTATTACATGGAATAGCCACTTTAGAAACTCCACTGCATTCTAGAATTTTTAAGCCATGTAACATTGCATTTAACGGACTTTCCCCTTGGTTTTTAAGGGCAAGTTGTCTATCAGGAATTCCACCATGATTCCATACAATGGTTGGAATATGTTCCTGATCTTTACTTGCAGGGCTTGCACCGAGCAGGCGCTGTTGAAAATCAACCGCAGCACCTGGCCCCATGCCTCCCAAAATTCCGAGTGTTGGAAGTTCTGAAAAATTAGTCATCTTACAAACGGTATGCATCTTTTTCAGAGAATGTAGAACGGTAGCCGAATAGACCTACGGAACCACCTGTGTGAAGGAAAATCACTTTGTCATCTTTAGTGAAATGACCTTGGCGAATAAGACCAACTAAGCCTGCAAAGCCTTTACCTGAGTAAACAGGGTCAAGCAAAATACCTTCTGTGCGTGCAAGTAATTCAACCGCTTCAATCATGCTATCTGTTGGAATACCATAGCCATCACCAACGTAGTCGCTGTTCGCAACAACTTTTTCACGTGCGATTAAATCTGCGCTTAAACCAAGATGTTCTAAAGTCGTACGAGCAAGTTTATAAACATTTTCTTCTTGTTTAGATTTTTCAGCACGAACGGCTTTGTTGCACAAAGATTTGAAATGCAAAGCGCACCTAATTGAGCCAAATTTAAGGCGTAACTTGGGTAAGTGGTCGACCTAATTCCGTAAATCTGTTAAGGACTGCTACACGTGCATGGATCTCATTCACTTGGCTATCAAAACTCCTTGCACTGAGTTTATCTCCTAATAATTTGATGCAATGCATCTTAGTTTCAACCAAACTTCGCCGATGATAGCCTGACCATTTTTTCCATAGTGTCCTGCCTAAACGTTTAATTGTTCGAAGTAATTCATTTCGCTCTAGCGAGCTACTCTTTGTATCTTTCCATGGTTTCGCATTTTTTCTAGGTGGAATCACCGCATGC